>JADJYJ010000004.1:300000-412158 GCA_016719785.1 Candidatus Amarolinea dominans | reverse complement strand
GTGAAGGTGTCGCTGATGACGGCGCCTTGCGCTACCGTACCGAAGTCCCAGGTTTCGTCAGCAGCGGCCATGGCGAAAGTTGGCGTCGGATCGGCGGCGAAGCTGTTGAGCGGCCGCGCGGCCGAGTCAATGATGTTGCCCTCGCTGTCGGTCCAATGGGCCAGCAGGATGTTGTCCGCCGCGGGATCGTAGGTTTGCGTGAAGGCCGACGTCGCCCAGATCACGGGGAAAACGGTCGGCCCCGGCGGGATGGCCGGCAGGGTGTGCTCCTGATGCAGCACGACCGTCCCATCGGCGATGAAGTCCACGTAGAGATGACCATTCTGGATCGTCGCCGGGTGCGGGCTGTTGACGACCAGGTTCGTTGTGTTGCTGCTATCGGTGTCAACCTGTCCAGTGGCGGCAATCTCCAACCCCAGCGGCTGCAGCATCTGGCCGGCATACGGCGCCAGGTCGCTGTCCAGACCTGGCAGTTCCACCGGCGTGATGAAGCGGTGACTGCCCTGCGGGTCGCTGTAGCTGACCACGATCACTGGCGGTGTGGGGTTGGCGCTGTTGACGGTGTAGGTGAAGGTGTCACGCGGGGTCAGCGCCGTCACAGTGAAACTGGCGCCGGCCGCGATCGTGCCGGTCGTGAGTCCCACCTCTAACCCGTTAGAGACGCTGAGGGGCAGCGGGCTGTGATAGCTGCCTCCTACCGGGAGAGAGCCACTGCCACCGGATCCATCATTCCAGTTGAGCGCGGTGCTGCTCTGACCGACCACACCCGGTGTGGCGGCGCTGAAGGTGTACGTGCGGTCGGTTGACCCGCTGTAGTTGCCGCCGCTGTACGGTTTGGCCGTGCTGCTGCCCCATTGGCTCAGACCTGGTTGCTTGACCAGGCTGCCCACGGCGACGTGCTGGCCTGGGCGCACCTTGCCGTTGCCACCGACGGTGTTGTTGCCGATGGTCGTGGTGTCGTCGGGCGAGTACATCACCGCATCGATGCCGTAGGCGTCGAAGGTGCCGCTGTTCTCCAGCACCAGCTTGACCGTCACGACGTTGCCAGCCTGGGATTTGACATACCCCGCCAGAATCTCGGGTTGCGGATGATCGGCCGGGTCGTTCTCATCGGTGCCGTAGCGCAGCTTCGACGCGATCCTGGTAGCCGTCGCGGTCGGAGTCACGGTTGAAGCGGAAGAGGATGGCGCCGCCGGCCTCGGCCGCCAGGTCTTTGAGCGGCGTGTTACCGGCATCGGCCTGCGTCAGGTAGATGTTCCACCAGGCGATGTCGGACAGGAAATGCTCCTGCCAGGTGGGCGGGTTGATGCCGTTGAACTCCGGCGTCCACAGCGAACTCAGGTTGCCATCCACATCGTAGCCGGCGGGGAAGTAGCGGGTCAGCACATCCTGCACGCTCTCTACACCCCAGGTAGGAATGACGTAGCTGTCCACGGTCATCGCCGTACATCCACGCCGTCTTCGATGAAGACAGTCACGCCGCCGTTGATGGCATCCTGGTAGAAGAGCTCATCGGCGTCGTAGTTGAAGTCTTCGAGCACGACGCGCAGCGGTTCGCCCAGGTCAATGCGCTTCATCTGCTCCAGGCTCAGCGGCACGTTGTTGGAGGCGAACTGATGCGGCGGGTCGGCCGGGAAGAGGGTTCTCGATCTTGCCGTTGGGGAACTGCTGCCAGGCCGGGTAGGAGATGATCGGCGTCGTGTCGTCGCCCCGGTAGATGTTGAAGATGACGCCGGTCAGGTCGCGCGCATACTCGGTGCCAGTGTTTTTGATCTCGTAGGTGAAGGTGAGGTCGGCCGCATGGCTGGAGTCAATCGCCCAGGCCGTGCTCCAGTTTTCGCCGGTGGCGAAGGCTTGCCCCTGGGTGATGGTGTGTTCTTCGTGGACCTCGTGGGTGGTGGTCTGAGCGCCGCCCCAGGAGTGGCCGTTGGTATGAGTTTCAGTGAAGCTGGGTTGTGAAATGGCGTAACTTGAATACCATGCAGACGTTGGCTATCAGCTGGCCTTACCGATTTATTGCATATTGTATCCCATCCAGAGAGTTGGCTGACCCGCCTGGCCTGTGTTTTAAGTTAGGTTAGTTGAGGCATGTGCGCCTGGACTGGTCATTGACTAGTCCAAGCATCTTTGGTCGCCGTGTAATTTGCAGGTGTGCGTAAGTCTGGATTACATCCTTTGGAGTATCGCTGTTGAAAGCGTTCGCCGCCAGTACACCACCAACCGCGCTGGTCTCATACGAATTCGTCTGCTGCGTCATCTGCCCCTGCGTCGTGGTGATCGTTGTCACGCGGTTGACGGTCCACGAGCCTGGCACGACCGACACCTCCGGCACTGGGAAAGCGGCCACGAAGATGTTGTCGCCGGGTGGACGCACCCAGTTGGGCATGGTCGCTTTGATGTAGTTCCAGTATTCGATAGCCGGGTAGCTGCCGTAGCCGCAGTTGGTCGGCGCGCCCGGACAGTAGGTCACGCCAAATAACTCCTGCCCATCGTCGAACTTGTCGCTGTCGGTGGTTTCGTTGGGCACGCGCGAGCCAACGACGAAGACCTCGGCAAAGTCCGGGATCGTGTCGTAGTCGCCGTCGTTGCAGACGTTGACGTGTGTACCTGTGCGATCGTTGAAGTTGGGCCAGGCGTTGGGCGGGCCAAACGGTGGGCCATAGCCCCAGCGGATGCCGCGCGGCAACGTGAAGTCGAGCAAGGCATCCACTTCCGTGCCATCGCTGTAGGCCTGCGCATCGCCGTCGCTGTTGGCATTGAGCGGATCGGTACACCACCAGGCTTCCTCTGTGTTTGTCAGGCCGTCGCCGTCCTCGTCCAGGCTGTTGAGCGACGCCAGGCCGGCGCGTTGCTCGGCGGTGACTTCGCTGGCTTTGTCGAAGGATTTGGCCTTGTCCGGTTCAGGGCCAAGCGTGGCGGCCAGCCGCTCGACCGCCGGCGCCAGCCAGGCCTTGTTGGCGTCCTGGCGCTGCACCAGTGCCACCGCATCATCGGTGTGCGTGGGCTGAAAGCGCAGGCGGGCCAGGTCTTCGAGCTGCCCGGCCGTGGCGAGGACGATGGCCGAGTCGGCGCTCTCCTCGCGCAGAACGATCACACCCAGCTCAGTCAGCTTGCGCTGCATGACCGGGTTGCGCCAGGTGACGGTGGTGCGATAGACGCCGGAGCCAGGCTGCTGTGAAGCCGCTGATGGCCTTGCCTCTCCGCGCTCCAGCGGCCAGGCGCCGGCCACCGGCTGCAGAGGACTGAACACCAGGACGATCAGAACGACGATGGTCAACGAACGGAATAGCGGATGATGCGATGACATGAGAAACCTCCTCAACATCCCCGACGCATGGCGGTAACGCAGGCACGTGTTTCAACGAATCCAGGCGATTCGTGAGCCGCCACTGTCATTCTACCACGCCCCCGCGCCAACCGTCAACTTTGCTGACTAAAAAACGATGTTGTACAACATTGATAACTATAATAACTTGTCCCTTCGCCCTGTGATCACATCCAAACGCATATTGAACGATTACGTAACCGCTGGGCCTGCCTGGAATTCAGACAGGATTCACAGGATTGACAGGATATTCGAACTCTCGTGCCGATAGTTTTGCACACCACAGAGCAAGAATCCTGTACATCCTGTTCATCCTGTCCAAATCGGCCTGCAGGGTGAGCAGTTACCAGGATTCACAGGATTGACAGGATATTCGAACTCTCGTGCCGATAGTTTTGCACACCACAGAGCAAGAATCCTGTACATCCTGTTCATCCTGTCCAAATCGGCCTGCAGGGTGAGCAGTTACCAGGATTCACAGGATTGACAGGATATTCGAACTCTCGTGCCGATAGTTTTGCACACCACAGAGCAAGAATCCTGTACATCCTGTTCATCCTGTCCAAATCGGCCTGCAGGGTGAGCAGTTACACGATTACCGACAACTGTATGCATATGGTAAAATGGCGCTGCGGGAGGGTGACATAGTAAGATGTCTGGCAAAGGAGTGCAACCCATGAACCAAAACACCATGCGACGCGGTGTGGACTATATCGGTGTGGGCGTGGGCGCGGTCATTCTCGATGACGGCGGACGCCTGTTCCTGGCCCTGCGAGGACCCGCCGCCAAGAACGAGCGCGGCCTGTGGGAATTCCCCGGCGGCAGCGTGGAGTTTGGCGAGCGCCTGGCCGATGCCCTGCGCCGTGAGATTTTGGAGGAGTACGGCGTCCAGATCGAAGTGGGCGACCTGCTCGACGTGGTGGATCATCTCCTGCCCGCGGAAGGCCAGCACTGGGTCTCCCCAACCTTCATCTGCCGGCTGGTTTCCGGCGAGCCGACCATCCGGGAACCGGGCAAATGCGCCGCCATCGGCTGGTTTGCCCTGGATGAACTCCCCGCCAATCTCACCGTCGTCACCCAGGCCAACCTGGCCCACTACCGCCAGCGCCTGCAGCAGCGACCACTGGATTCGGAGGCCGCATGACCGACATCGTCACCCCTTCCGCGCGTGCGCAGGCAACCAGCCTGGCCCTGGCCGCGCTGGCCAGCCGGCCGCTCTATCTGGACACCGAGACCACCGGCCTCGGCGCCTATGATGAGATTGTCGAAGTCTGCCTGCTCGAAGCCGACGGCAGCGTGCTGCTGACCTCGCTGGTGCGGCCGCAGCGGCCCATCCCGGCCGATGTCGTGCGCATCCACGGCATCAGCGACGCCGAGGTGGTCGCCGCGCCCGCCTGGCCCGACCTTTGGCCGCAGATTGCCGAACTGATCGAAGGGCGCCGCCTGGCCATCTACAACGCCGATTTCGACCTGCGCATGATGCGCCAAACCCATGCCGCCTACGGCCTGCCCTGGCAGCGTCACGAGCGCCAGAGCCTGTGCATCATGAAACTCTACGCCCAGTTCCGCGGCGACTGGAACGCGTCCTACCGCTCCTACCGCTGGCACAGCCTGGAAAACGCCGGCCGTCAGTGCGCCATCCCCCTGCCCAACAGTCACCGCGCCCTGGACGACGCCCGCCTGACCCGCGCCGTCCTGCACGCCATCGCCGGCCAGGATTACCACACGAGCGACTCCCCCGCGTAAAGGCAAGGCTTTGACTCTCATCGAACACGCCGTCCGCAGCGGCAGCCTGGTGCTCTACAAGAACCGCCCGGCGCGGGTCGCGCAATTGGGCGACAAGCTCGACCTGGACCTGCCGGGCGGCGAGTCCGCGCATGTGCGCCCCAAAGACATCGTCCTGCTGCACCCCGGCCCGGTGCAGAGCCTGGGCGAACTGACCCCGCAGCGGGGCGACGTGCAGTCGGCCTGGGAACTGCTGGCCGGCAGCGAAACCACCCTGCCCGAACTGGCCGATCTCATCTACGGCGCGTTCACGCCCGCCACCGCCTGGGCGGCCTGGCAGCTCGTCAGCGACGGCCTCTTTTTCCGCGGCACGCCGGCGCAGATCACCGCGTGCTCGCCTGACGAGGTGGAGCACAAGCAGCAGGCGCGCCGCGCCGAGGCGGCTGAAAAAGCGGCCTGGGCCGAATTTGCCCAACGCGTGCGCCAGCAGCAGACCGCGCCCGGCGATGCCCGCTTCCTCAGGGAGGTCGAAGCCGTGGCCCTGGGACGCCAGCCCCGCAGCCGCGTCCTGCGCGATCTGGAGCGTGAGGAGACGCCGGAAAGCGCCCATGCCCTGCTCCTGGAAACGGGCTTCTGGCCGGTCACCGTCAACCCCTACCCGCAGCGCCTGACCCTCCCCACCGCCTCGCCTGACCTGCCGCTGCCCTCCCTGCCGGACGAAGCGCGCCGTGATCTGACGCACCTGCCCGCCTTTGCCATTGACGATGCGCGCACCACCTCGCCCGATGACGCCATCAGCCTGGACGCGGACGGTCGCATTTGGGTCCACGTGGCCGACGCCGCCGCCCTGGTGCGGCCGGATGATCCCGCAGACGAGGAGGCACGCGGCCGCGGAGCCACGCTCTACCTGCCGGAGTCCGTCATCTCCCTGCTGCCCTGGCGCGCCACCGAGCTGCTCGGCCTGGGCTTGCAGGACATCTCGCCCGCGCTCTCATTCGGCATCGGTCTGGACGCCAACGGGCAGATCAACAGCCTGGAGATTACCCCCAGCCGGGTGCGCGTCACCCGCCTAACCTACGAAGCCGCGGACGCGGCCCTGGACGACGAGCCGCTGGCGTCCCTCTGGCGCCTGCTGCAAGGCTACCACGCCTGGCGCCAGGCGCAGGGCGCGGTCGAAATTAACCTGCCTGAAGTGGACGTTTTTGTGCAAGAAGGGACGGTTGTCATCGAACCGGCGCCTTCCCTGCGCAGCCGCAGCCTGGTCGAAAACGCCATGATCCTGACCGGGCACGCCGTCGCCCGCTTCGCCCTGCAACATGACATCCCCCTGCCTTTCGCAACGCAGGAAGTGGGGGACGAGGCCACGCCGGCCCTGCGCCGTGCGCGCACCCTCTCGCAGATGCTGGCCCTGCGCAAGACCATGCGTCGCAGCCAGTACCGCACCGTGGCCGATCCGCATGGCGGCCTGGGATTGCCCGCCTACGTGCAGACCACCTCGCCCCTGCGCCGCTGCCTCGACCTGGTCGTGCATCAGCAGCTTCGCCGTCACCTGGCCGGGCAGCCGCTGCTCAGCCAGGCCGACATCCTGGCCCGCATCGGCGCGGTCGAAGCCGTCAACAGCAGCCTGCGCGAGGCCGAGAACAAGTCCAACACCCATTGGACCCTGGTGTACCTGCTGCAGCACCCGGACTGGCAGGGCGAGGGCATCCTGGTGGACAAGCGCGGCCTGCAAGGCACAGTCATCCTGCCCGAACTCGGCCTGGAGCCAACCGTTCACCTGCCGGGCGACCTTCCGCTCGACACCCGGCTGGTCGTGCAGTTGCGCAGTGTTGATCTACCCAGGCTTGACGCAAGATTTCGTATAGCGAGGTAACATGACCACAACATCTCCATTTCCTGCCAAACGCGCCTTGCTGATCGGCATTGGCCGCTACGCGCATCTGCCGCCGGAGCGCCAACTGCACGGGCCGCCTGCGGACGTGGCCGCGCTGGCGGACCTGCTCACGAATGCCCATGCTTTCGATCACATCACCACGCTGGTGGACGAACAAGCCACCCGCAAGGCCATCCTCAACGCGTTCGCCGACCTGGTGGACGCCACGCAGCCCGGCGACCTGGTCCTGATCCACTACAGCGGGCATGGCTCGCGCGTGCCGGACATTCACGGCGACGAGGCGGATGGCTGGGATTCGTCCCTGGTGCCGCACGACGGTCGTGACCCGGACGGCCTGGCGCCAGACATCCTCGATGACGAACTGAACCCGTTCTTCGGCCGCCTGGTCAACGAACGGCAGGCCGGCGACCTGGTCTTGATCTTCGATAGCTGCCATTCCGCGGGCATGACGCGGGCCGATGGTGATGCGCCTTTTCCCGCCTGGTCGCGCAGTCTGGAACCGCCGACCCCCGTCGCAGGCTCACGCCTGGTGGAATCCGCCGCGGCCGCGTCCGCCGCGCCCGCGCCCATGTGGCAGCCGGCCGGCGAACAGTTCATTGCCTTCTATGCCTGCCAGGGCGCCGAATCGGCCTTCGAGCTGAAGCTGGCCGCCAACACCGTGCGTGGCGCGCTGTCGCACGCCTTGCTCACCGCGCTGGCCGGCGGCGAAGTGAAGACCTACCGCGATCTGTGGGAAAGCGTCAGCCTGCGCGTGGCGCAGATTTCGCCGCAGCAGCGGCCGCAGGTCGAGGGCCATCTCGATTACAGCATCTTCGGCCGCGAGGCGGTGCGCCAGATGTTCTACGTACCGGTTCTGGGCATGACCCCGTCTGGGTTGGTGCGCCTGGGCGGCGGCTTGGCGCTGGGGCTGGATGTGGGAGATCGCCTGCGCCTGGCGCCGCCGGGCACGCGGCGCTTGAGCCAGGTGGGCAGCGGTGCGCTGGTCGAAATCGTCCCGCTGGGCCTGACGCTGCACCAATGTCAGGCCGCGATCGTCAGCGGCAGCGGCGGGCAGGCCGGGCAATGGGCGCTGCTCGAAACGACGCGGCCCGCCATGCAGCTCCGCGTGGCGGTCAACCCTGCGGCGGCCAACGCGCCGCTCATCGCCAAGCTGCAAAAACAGCCGCTCCTGGCCGTTGTGGATCGCGACGCCGCGGTGACGGTCGAGGTCAGCGCGGCCGAGACGCGCTTCCTGGATGACAAGGGTCAGCCGCTGCTGCCCGGTCTGCCGCGCAAGGATTTTCTCTGGCAGACCGACGTGGTTGAAAGGTTGGCCGGCCTGGCCTG
This sequence comes from Candidatus Amarolinea dominans, assembly GCA_016719785.1. Classification (NCBI taxonomy): domain Bacteria; kingdom Bacillati; phylum Chloroflexota; class Caldilineae; order Caldilineales; family Candidatus Amarolineaceae; genus Candidatus Amarolinea; species Candidatus Amarolinea dominans. The sequence continues at coordinate 403,888 of JADJYJ010000004.1, read as the reverse complement.
GCAGCGCAATTTCCTGCGCCTGGCCAATCCAGACAGCCGCCTGGCCGGTTCTTTGCGCCTGGAGCTGACCGACGCGGCCGGCCGCGGCTTGACCATGAGCAGCCCGCAGCAGGCCGCCGCGGAGCCGGGCGCCGTTGTGCGCCTGTCTGTGACCAACACCTGGGCACGCGATCTCCATGTGGCGGTGCTCACCTGCCAGGAAGGCGCAGAGCCGGTGCAGTTCTGGCCGCCTGGGTCAGGCGCATCGCTGCCGTTGACGCCGGGCCGCCCGCTGACGCTCGAACTGCCGCCGGCCCAGGCGTCCGTGGTCATCAAGCTGTTTGCAGCCACCCAGCCGATCCCCTTCGAACTGCTCACGCACAGCCGCACGCGACGTGAGGCGCCCGCTGCACTCTCTGCGCTGGGCCGAGCGTCCCTGCAAGCGCAGGGTGTTCCCGCACCGCCGCCCCCGCCCTCTACTCCGCCTCCCGGCCAGACCCGCACCGTTACCGAACCAAGCCGCCGCCGCGACGACGATGACTGGATCGCCGTGCAGGTGGTGGTGGCGCGCGGAACGTAGAACACGGAATGTTGAATGGAGACCGGAGATCGGAGATTGGAGACCGGAGATCGGAGACCGGGGATCGGAGACCGCTATGCAAACGCCTCCACCGGAACCTGCAGCGTAAGCTGCGAACGCACTGGCTGCTCAGCGAGGGCTTTGAAACGGCGTTCGATCTTCAGCAAGGTCGCACCGGCATAGTAGCGCTCACCGCAATGCAAACAGACCTCGCACGGCACATCCCGCACGATGAGGTATTTGCCGTGTCGCCGATACACGTACTCCACACGGCGTTCGTCGAAATCGCTGTACCCGCACACATAACAACGCGTCTCGTTCATGATCGCCTCCCACGGGTCACGCGCCAGGCGCTTCGCAAGTGCCTGGCACATCACGTTGCCCACCGCGTCAATCACTGGCAGCCAGATCGGCGTCAATCTCTGCGATCATGGCTTCGCAGAGCGCCAGTTCTTCCTGCTCCTTTTCCAGGTCATTCTCGGCCTCGATGACCAACATCTGGTAGACATCCACCTGGGCTTGCCAGGTTTCACGGCCGGCCTGGTCCTGCGCTTTGCTCAACAGGCGTTGGGCAATCATCATTTCATACTGCCACCGCGCCAACTCAGGTTCGATGGTCTCCCAGATCTTCGTCTGCGCTTCGATGACGCGTTCTTCCCATGCCTGCCGCACCTCTTGTTTCAATGCATCCATCTGATTCTCCTTGCTTGCGATTGAAAAGGGTTTACACTTCCACCCACACCAGCCGGTCGAACCCCAACGACACGACCGCGTAGGTTCGCAGGCGCAGGCGCTCGCCGTGACGCGCCAGCAGACCGGCGCGGGTCCGCGGCAGAATCGCCAGCGCTTCCGCCAGCCGGGCCTTGACCAGCGGCAGTTCAGCCACGGCATCTGCGCTGAGCGCGCGCGCGGCCGCGCCGGTCAGCTCCGCCTCTTTCAGGGGCACGTACTTGAACTCCAGCAGGATGTCGAGCAGCTCATACTGGCGCATCTCCGGCCGCACGATCATGGTCAGGTCCGCGTAGGTGCGCGCCAGCGCGGTCTCCGAATCCATGATGTAGGCGATGTCATTGAAGAGCAGGGTCAGGAACGTGGTCTTGACCGTCAACTCGTTCGCCCAGCGGTAGTCCCGGTTGTCGAACACGGGGTAATAACGCCGCTCGATGAAGTCGCACAGCGGCTGCAGATTGCCGGTTTGGCAGAACAACTCCGCTGCCTGCCGTCCTTCATCCAGGGCGCCGCGATCGGGCAGCAGCAGGTCCTGGATGCGCTCCACGTACAACCTGCGCGCCACCAGGTTTGGAATCGTCAGCATCAGCTGTCCGGAGGCCGTGCGTCCGCCGAGGGTGAGGACGCCGAAGTAGGTGAGGAACGAGGCCATGAACGGCGCGTCCTTGACCGCCATCAGCATGTCCTCCACCCCAAAGCGGTCAGCCAGGGCCGAAACCGCCAACACCGGCGCGCCGTTGACCGCGTCGAGAATGATCTGGCCGCCGCCTGGCAGGCTGGCGATGTACGCGATCTTGCCGCGGTCCATGGCCAGGTTGCTGTCGAGCATGTTTTCGGGATAACCGCAGGCGCGCTGGAAATGTTTGAAGAAGTAGAGCGCCAGGGTGGGATTGTAGATGCGCTCGGCCGCCATGTTCGTGGTGAAACGATAGCCGTTGTAGAAGGTGCGCACCATCTCCAGGGCCTCATCCGCCTGCGCCGCGGCCCACCCGCAGGTCGCTGTGATCTGACGCAAGGTGGCGGCGATTTCATCCTCACGAAAGCCGCACAGGTCATTGAACTCCGGCTGCAGGGTAATCGTCTCCGAGACGTTGTAACCGCTGGTGAGATCGCTCAGAACCACGGGCGAGACGCCGGTGATGAAGACGCGGTCCACGCCAAAGCCGCTGGCCCCGCCCTTGACCGCCTTGAAGAGGGTTTTGAGCGCGCCTTCCCCGCGCAGCAGCGCGTCGTAGCGTGCCCGGCCGGCCGGCTGCCCGCCCATCGCCAGTTCGTTGGCGAAGTTGTCGTACTCGTCAATCAACAGGTAGAGCTTGTAAGGAGTGTGGCGCATGGCTGTCAGCGCCGACTGGAAAGACGCCACCGCATTGTCTGGATAGATTTCGATGGCTTGGGTTAGCCAGGATTGGTAGTAAACAGCAAAATCACGAATGCGTTCGTTTACATGATCGTGCAGCGACCGGGCGATCTCGCCAGCGCCGCCGTACGCGGCTACCAGCGAAAAATCCCAGCGCATGACAAAATACTGATTGTGTAGCGGGGTGGGCGCGCGGCCGATCGCCAGGCGACCGAACAACGACTCGAACTGATCGGCGTTGGCCACGTCGTAATAGTTCGCCAGCATGGAAAGCAGCAGCGACTTGCCGAAGCGCCGCGGGCGCAGGAAGAGAAGCTGGTCGCCCAGGTCTTCCAGCAGCGGGATGCAGTCGGTGCGATCCACATAGAAATAGCCTTCGCTCATCACCTTCACGAAATCACTGATACCATACGGAAACTTCATGGCTTCCTCCTCATCTCTCTCACCCCCATCACGTCTCATTTCCCTGGGGAAGCCGGGGTTTCTGGAATTATACCAGCCGCAGGAAAACGGTACCAAAATCGGGCGCGCTGCCAGCCTGACTCAAAATCGTCATGTGGACTGTTACGGATGGGCGTTATGCTTGAATCGTGTTTCCGAGACACAAAGAGAATCTACATGTTTTGGAGGGTACAAGTGAAGGGTTTCATTGCGTTCATGAACAAGTGGGGCGTGATCGGCCTTGCCATCGCCGTCATCATCGGCGGCAAGCTCAACGCCTGGGTGTCGGCGCTGGTTGAGGACATCATCATGCCGATTCTGACGTTTTTCATTCCCGGCGGCGCTTGGCGCGATGCCGTGTGGAACCTCGGCCCCATTGCGTTGAAGATGGGTCATTTCATCGGCGTTACCATTGATTTCATCCTGATTGCGTACTTGGTCTATTGGTTCTTCACGCACGTGCTCAAAGACGAGGCAGTGGCGAGCGCAGGCAAGAAGTAACCTGCACCGCCTCGTGTAAACGAGATAGCAGCCGAATCGCAGGTGCAGACAAGAACAGGGAGCGTCGCGAGACGCTCCCTGTTCGCGTGACGCGCCGTTGGATTCGCCACAAGGCGTGTTTTTCCTACGGTGCAGATGGACAGGGCGCTGCGGCCCGCTTGATGACCGCTCGGCGCTTTCCTGACAAATCTGTCAGCCTCATCCGCGCGTTTGTTATCTCAATCGTCATCTTGCGCTGGTACCATTCGAACTGTAGATTCCCTAATTGGAGACCCCTGATGGATCAAGAAGCTCCCCGTATGATGTATCGTAAGCGAGAGGGTGCGCATATTGCGCACCCTCTTTCGTTTGCGTACGGTCCGTCCTCCCCTTGCGCAGGCTGGCTGCCGCTCGAATCGCCGGGCAAGCCGACAGCGCCCTCCCCGGCACCCGCTCCTTACCCGGCGGGCCTGCGCAAGGTTGGGCGATTGTCCGGCCAACAACCCTCGCAGGGGCCAATGGACTTCACGACGTCAACCCGTGGCAGCGTCGCGTGCCTCTGAGGTCGTCATCTCGCCGCCGCCCTGCGAGGGGAATCCCCGCTGGATGCTGTTGCGCACCCGGTGGCCGATGCCGTCGCTGGCCGGCACCCACTCGCGGTGATTACATTCGAGACGATAGCCGAAGTCGGTGCTGAAGCTGGCGAAGGCTTTGCGCGGCCAGTCGCGCAGCGGATGGCGCATGAGCTGGCGCAGGCCGCGGCTGGCGATGCCGTTCCAGCCGTACAGTTTGCGCGACAGCCAGTCGTAGCCCTGGGCCAATTGCTGATGGGTCATCTGGGCCGGGTAATAGGTGACATGGTTGGTATCGTACAGTGACCAGGGCACGCCGGGAAGCAGCCGATTTTCCTCGATCCACTTGGCGCGCTGCGGCGTGCCCACGTAGGGCGTCAGGACGGTGATGCTGAAGCTGTCAAGATCGCTGCTGCGCATGAAGTCATAGGTGCTTTGGAAGATCTGCGGCGTGTCACCATCGAAGCCGAAAACAAAGAGGCCCACCACGCCGATGCCCGCGTCGTGGACGCGCTGAATGACCTCGCGGTAACGTTCGACGTTGCCCTTGGCCTTGCCGCCCAGTTCACGCCGATTGTTTGGATTGGCGCTCTCGAAGCCAATGAAGAACTTGTCCAGGTGCGCCTGTCGCGCCAGTTTGAGCAGGTCGGGATAATCGCCCACCAGCAGCTCGGCCTGGCAGGTCCAGCCGTGCAGCGGCAGCCGGGCCAGCGCCTTGAAAAGCTGTTCCATGTACTCAGGATGCAAGCGGAAGTTCAGGCCGAAGTTGTCATCGGTCAGGAAAAAGCGCTTGATGCCGCGGCGCTCGATCTCTTCGACGACTTGCTCCACCGGGCGCAGGCGCATGACCGCGCCCGAAACCCGGATGGCGGTGCAGAAGGTGCAACTGCGCGGACAGCCGCGCGTAATCTCCAGGTACGGCGTCCAGTAGCGACGTTTTTCGTCCACCTGGCGCAGCACTCGGTCGGCCAGGGGCGGCAGGAAATCGAGGTTGGCCCATTCTGTGTCCACGTAGGACGACTGCAGTTGGCCCCGGTCGAAATCGGCAATCATCTGGGGCCAGGTGCGATAGGCTTCACCCACGGCAACGCAATCGGCCCAGGCTGCCACTTCGTCTGGCGCCAGCGTGGCGTGCGCGCCGCCGATGATGACTTTGGCGCCGCGCGCTTGCGCGCGCGTGGCGATCCAGCGCGCCCGGTCAATCTGCAGGGTTTTGGCGGTGATGCCCACCAGGTCTTGCGGCCCCAGTTCGTCGAACGGCAGCGGCTGCAGGTCCTCATCAATGATCTGCACCTCCACCGCGTCCGGGACGAGTGAAGCCAGGCGCATCAAGGTGTAGGGCGCCATGGTGCCGCGGCCCAAGAAGCGCCCATCGCGACCGGGCTGCACAAGATAAATTTTGCGGATTGGCATGAACGAATCTTCCTGTGGTATGAATTCCTGAACCGCCCACGGGGCCGGCGATTGTCTGCCCAGAAAAAGCTCGATCATCTGGACAAGCAGAGGATATCGCCCGATTATAGGCAGAGAGGGGCAAAAGTCAAACGAACCTGGCCGGTGACAGGCGAAGTGCTGGAGGGAGCAAAGTGAGAAGGTAGGATTACGGCTTCAGCCAGGAAGTCAAACGGTTGCGGATGCGCGCAAGTCGGTCAGGCGAGATACTACCCAACCGGGCTTCGATGATGGCAGGATCTACAGTGGCAAGACGGGCAAGGCGAATCACAGAACGTATTTTGAGACGGCTGAGGGGAAAATCGGGATCCGTGGGTTGAATGACCTCATCGAAGCCTGGAATGACCTGGTGCTCACGCGAGGTCACTAAAGCCAACAAAACGTCAGAGTACGGGCCAGGTGCCAACGCAACAACCAGGGCGGGACGGAGCTTTCCGGTCCGCAGGTCGGTTTGGGGAAAACGAACGAGCACGAGGTCTCCCGGTCTCATTGGACGTACACCTCTTCGGCGTCGTTGATCGTGTACTCAACGTCGCCGTCTGCATCTCGTAGAAATTGGCTAAGCGCCATCGCCCGCCATTGCCCCTCGGTCCACTCGAGGTATGGCATGGGAAGCCGATGCCTGGCCAGAATGAAGGCTGTGAAGTCAGCGATCTCAGCGACGATGTCGTCGGGCAGCTCGTTGAGTTTTCGGCTCAGTTGTTCACGGATGGAAGCTGTGCTCATGATAGACCTCGCATTGACACCCTGTTCGCCTTATTGGTGGGCATTATATCTGGTAGAGACGATTTTGGCAATGCTCTCGTCCGTCGCCGACGTGGCGCGGCGCAAGCGCACGGACGCGGAGATCGCTACTCCCAGCAGTTCCAAATGTAGCCATCCATGTGACTGGCCAGCGCCAGGCCGTCCTGGTGGGCGCGACGCGTCCCGTAGGGACACCTGACCTTAGCCATCATCGCACGAGCCGTATCCGTCCCGTAGGGACGGTTGAATCCATCCCCCGGGTCGTGGTATGGCGACGGATTGCGCTCAGGGCGGCCTCATTCAATCGCCCACGGGACGACGGGTGTGGGGGGCATCGCTCGCTCAAGTCAAGGCGCCCTTACGGGGCGCCGCATTTCCAAATGCAGCTTTCCAACGCCCACAATCCCTCTTGCTGCCCACCTATCTCAGGGATTTTGGGCCAAAACCGCCCGAACGAGGAGCGCAGGCCCATTTACGGGCAGCCATTCCGGGTACATTTGGAATTCCTGCGCAAGCGCACGGACGCGGAGAGCGCTACTCCTGCGCCGTTCGCCGCGAGACGGTCAATATGGTATACTCTGATCGCTCGGCCCCCCCCCCCCCCCCACGAAACGAGCAGAGCCCATTCTTGATCAACATCCGGCGCGAAGGAGTGCCCGTATGAAACGAGAGGTCAAGCGGCCCTCCGGCGTGACGGCGCTCTCTGCTCAAGGTGCGCTGAGGCGACTGCGCACGTAGACATTCTCAACCTCGGACCCGCTGCGCCGATCGCTCCACAAGGCATGCGGACGCCCGTCCGGCCCCACGATCAACGAGGGGAACTTGACCTCCACACTCTCCAGATCAGTCACGAACTCCTGCGCGCTCCAGGTCAGCCCGCCGTCGCTGGAGTATTTGCCGGCAATGTCCGCGCAGCGCTCAGGCTCCGGGCAGGCCGGGGTCAGAAAATCGCGCTCATCCTTCCAGAAAAGCCAGATCACGCCGTGCGGATTGTCCGGCGCCCAGAAGGGGAAACGGCTGCTGGCCTCGGACAGGGTGACGCTGACGCTCCAGCTCTGCCCCTGGTCCGTTGAACGGCGGTAGTCCACGCTGGCGTGGGGGGGATGCGTGGTCATGATCCCCAGGTGAATCACTCCGCTCGTGTCCACGATCGCCTCCGGGTCCCAGTCACGCTCGGCCGTGGCCGCACCGACGCGCTCGGCGAAGGTCTGCCCGCCGTCCGTCGAAACCGCCACGTAGGTATCCCAGTCCGGGTTGGCGCGGTTGTCGCGCCAGGCAATCGCCAGCAGGTTGCCGTTGACGCCTTCCACAGAAAAGCGCGGGAACGCGGCATGGCCACTGCCCTGGTTGAGCTTTTGACGGGCGCCGAAGGTGCTGCCGCCGTCGGTGGAGCGCATGTAGTAAACCTCGGTGGGCGTCGTGTCGCTGCTTGGATCGCCGTAGTGCCAGGCCAGGTGCAGGCGGTTCTGCAGATCGAGCGAGAAGCTGAAGCTGCCAACCTTGCGGGTGGACGCGCCGGTGAGGTCGCGCGGCGCCCCCCAACTCAAGCCGGCGTCGGTTGAACGGCTGTAGTACAGACGATCTGCGCCGCCGCTGCGCCGGTCGTGCCACATGCTGTGCAGTGTGCCATCTGGCCCGATGACCAGGTTGGGACCGGTGGCCGGGAATGTGCTGTTCGCCACATCCAGCGGCGATGACCAGGTGACGCCGCCATCGGTGGAGCGGCTGTAGAGCGCGTCGTAGACAGTGCCGTTGATCTCGCCCCACATGATGTGCAGACGATTAGCGGCATCTACGGCCAGGTTGCGCCCGACGACGCCGCTCGCGATGTGCGTGCTGAAGGTGGCCTGATGTTCCGGCCCCCAGTGCGGGTCCACGCCGTGACTGCCCGTCGGCGTGGGCGTCGCGGTAGAGCCAGGCGCATTGGTGGGCGTGCGGGTCGGCGTAGATGATGGCGTCGTCGTGGGGGTGGCGCCGGGCCAGGACAGGTTCCAGCGGCTGGCGACGATCGGCAGGTAGCTGTGACAGGCTGGATTGACCGTCGTGCCCATGATGTCCACGATGTCACCGATGCCGTTGCCGTTGACATCTACCACGCAGGTGGTTTCGTCTGGCGTGGCGGTTGGCGTGGCGGTCGGGCCGGCGGCCGTGGCGGTGGGAGTACGCGTGGGCGTCGCGGTCGCTCCGGCGGCAGTTGGGGTGCGCGTGGGCGTGGCAGTTGGCGCTCCAACGGTTGCCGTGGGCGTGGATGTGGCCGCGGCGCCGTCCAGGCCGTAGATGTCTACCTCGGCCCGCTGCATGTAGCCGGCAATGAAGCGCTGGTGGCTGGCGTCGAGACCGGTGTAGGGCGGCACATAGGTCAGGCTGCGCAGATCGGTCTGCGAGATCAGGCTGAAACTGCTGGCGTCAATCGTGTAGAGGCGCCAGACCGAGGCGGCCGCGCCGGCTGGCTGGCGCGGGCGGCCGGTCAACCGCGGGCCGCGGACGGCTGCCTGGGCGCTGGTTGTTGCGACGTCCAGGGTCAACAGCCGGTTGTTGGCTGCATCCAGGTCAACCACAATGCTGCCGCGGCCGGCCGGCAGCAGGCCGGTCACAGTGTCGGTGGTGGTGTCAATCAGGATGGGGCCGATGTGCAGGCGGTGACGGCTGCTGTCCGCGAAGATGACATGATCGGCGAACGCATTGCTCCAGCCCCATTGCTGGCTGCTCAGATCGAGGGTGCGCAGGTAGGCGTAGTTGGCGTTGCCGTCGAAAACATCCACCTTGTGCTGGCGTGACACCAGCACGTAGAGCTTGTTGAGGCTTTCGTCCACAGCCGGCTGCAGGTGCCCGGGGCCGGCGGTACCCTGCGGGCTGTAGGTGAAGCTCGGCACATCGCTGATGGTCGCGGCCACGCTCAGACTGCTGCCATCCACGATGACTACCCGGTCGCGCTCCGGATGCGTGGTGATGACACGGTGGTGCGTGCTATCCACAGTCTGATTGCTCAGCGCGTCCTCGGTGTCGGTCAAGCCCAGGTTGACGCTGCCCAGGAGCGTCGGGTTGAGCGGGTCGGGCGCCAGGGCATAGGCGGTGACGGCGCCGTCGTAGTGGCTAAGAACGAAGAGTCGGTTCAGCGCGGTGTCCACATCCACCGCGGTGGGCCAGCCGCCGGTGGTCAGTTCGTTCCAGGCGCCGCTGCCGGGCCGGTAGATCATCAGCGTGCTACCGCCCAGGCGATTGGTCAGATAAACCGTGCCGTCGGTGGGCGCGACCGCGACATCTTCGACCGCGTTGCCGATGTCGAGCAGGCCGTTCAGGCTGACGGTCAGCGCGTTGACCACCGCAACCTGGGTGTACTCCATGCCGGCGGTGTAGATTTTGCCGGTGGTGCGGTTCAGCACCATGCGCTGCGCGCCGCCAGTCTGCAGGTCGAGCTGCTGTTCGAGCGCGCCGGTGCTGGCATCGAGCACGGACAGGCTGCTGCGAATGGGGGAGATGCCGTCGCGGGAAACGACGTAGACCTTGCCGGTGGCGGTCCAGAAGCGGGGCTGCTTGGCGTCCGCGGGCAGGAGCGTGCTGGCAAGCTGGGCGCCGCTGCTGTTCAAGATGAACAGGCGGTTGGAGGTGGTGAGGAAGAGGCGGCCGCTGGCCGGGTCAACATCCACGAAGTTGAAGGGCGCGCCGCCGGCGTTGTTGACGGTGAGCGACGGTAGCTGCGCCAGGGTGGCGGTGTTGATGACATAGAGCGGAGTGGCGGCCGTGGGCGCGCTGCTGTGTACCACGTACAGGCGTTGGGCCGCACTGTCCAGGGCCAGGCCGCCGATGCGATCGGCGCCCAGGTCAACCGTGGCGAGCAGGGCCAGGGTGGTGGCATCGTAGACGGCCACCTTGCCGGTGGTTTGCAGGCTGACGAAGACGCGGCTGGTGGCCGCATCCACGATCACGCCTACCGGATCAGCGGCCAGACTGGCCTCGGCCGTGACGGTGTTGGTGGCCGGGTCAATACGGCGCAGGATGTGGTTGCCATAACCGGCCATGTAAAGCATGCCGTTGGTGGGATGAACCGCCAGGTAGGGGCGATTGAAGTCGTTGTCGCTGCCGCCGCTGCTCAGGCTGCCGATCAGGGTGTCGGTAGCGCCGTCAATCACCGCGATGCCCGCGGTCAGAATGCCCTGTACGTAGATGCGATTCAGGTTTTCGTCCAGCGCGACATCGAAGAGCTTCAGATGATTGCCCTGCGCAGCGGTCCAGCCGTGCAGGCCGTTGATCGAAACCGTTTCGCTGAGGATCGGCGGCGCGGGTGGGGCCAGGGCCGGCGCGGGTCGCCCGGCAGCCAGGGTGGGGAGAAAAGTGAGGGAGAGGGCAAACAAACCGCAAGCCCAGAGAGAGATGCGCAACCTGGTCATGATGCTGTTCCTTGTTTCAAGTGGTGTACGTCTGGGCGCCCTGGGCGTGAGCACGCATCGTGGCAACAAAGAACAGCGAAGGGGAGGATTCTGGCAGAGGGCAGAGATCGGAGATTCGAGATCAGAGATCGGGTACGTGGAAGGCGAATGGTCTCCGGTCTCCGGTCTTCAGAGACCAGAGACTTGTTGTAACCCCGAATTCATTCGGGTGCGGCCGTGCGCGAATCACCGCCAGTCTATGACGTTCTTAACGAACCGGCATTCTAACACCCGAACCTGCTTCAGCAGGTTTTTCATACCAGACGCCGAATTCATTCGGTGGAATGACAACGAGGCCGCGCCCGATTGCATTACCAAATTTCATCATTCGGGCGCGGCCGTGCGCGAATCACCGCCAGCCTATGACGTTCTTAACGAACCGGCATTCTAACACCCGAACCTGCTTCAGCAGGTTTTTCATACCAGACGCCGAATTCATTCGGTGGAATGACAACGAGGCCGCGCCCGATTGCATTACCAAATTTCATCATTCGGGCGCGGCCGTCGGATCACCGCACGCCCCGTAACCCCGAATTCATTCGGGGGCAGCCTGGAGCAGGCTGAGCGGCTCGCCGTAGAGGACGTAGGCCAGCCAGGTGGGGTTGTTGGGCGCGGCGTCGCGGATGGCTGTGCGCGCGGCGGTAAATGCGTCGCCCAGGGCAGCGCCGCCAAACAGTTTTTCGTAGAACACGGCGGCGAATTGCGCGGCCAGGCGGTCGTTGACTTCCCACAGGGCGCCGACAAACGCGCCGGCGCCAGCCTGCACGAAGCGCTCGGCCCAGCCGCCCAGCCCAGCCAGGGCAAAACCGGTCCTGCCGCTCTCGCAGGCGTTGAAGAAGATCAGCGGGCGGCGCGTGTAGCGCGTGCTCCGTGAGATGTCCGTCGGTCGCAGCTTGCCATCACTGAGCGTAATGGTGGACTGGGCCGGGTCATCGCCGGCCGCGCCGTGACTGGCGACATGCACGATGCCTGCAAGTCGGCTGTCCTTCAGCCGGATGATCACGTCACGAGTCGTGGCGGCGGCGTCGGTCAGCGCGATCAGTGTATCATCCGGCCACAGTTCCTGCAGGGCCTCGTATTCGGCCGCGGTGTAGATCAGGTTCGTGCTGGGAATGATGGCCGTCATTCCCCGGTTGGGCAGCGTCGCGGTCATGCCGTCGCCGGCCAGCCAGCGCGCCACGGTGAAGCGGCTGCACAGGAAATCGCCTTCCGCCCGCGTCTCTGGGTCGAAGATGCGCGCCAGTTCCCAGGGAATCCACGGCTCGTCGGAGGTGATGATCAGGCTGGTGATCCTGGCCGGTATGGCCCACAGGGCGCGCTGCAAGGCTTCGGGGAAGGCATCGAAAAAGAGGTTCTCGCCCAGGGTCTTCAACTCGGTCTGTCTGTCCTCGTCGGGCAGTGAGCCGCCCGTCTGCCGCGCCAACTCGTTGAGATCCTTGAAGTAGCTCTTCATCTCCTCGGCCGGCTGGCCCGCGAACGTGTGCGTGCCCATGGATTTCCAGTTGAAGCCGGCCAGCCTGGAATGCAGAATGAACTCGAAGGTGGTGTGGGCCGAATCGGCAGCCTTGATGCGCAGCTCCAACTGCGGCGGCGGCAGGTCGCGATCCGGCATGGTCATCACCGCCTGGGTAGACAGCGCCGGCCCCGCGCCCAGTTCCGCGACAGTGCTGACCACCTCCACCTGCAGGCCAACCGTGCCCAGCAGGCGGTCGTTCTGGCGGAAGTCCACCGCCACCGATTTGGCGCCGGGCGACTTGGGCAGCAGATCGAAGATCAGCGGGGCGGAATCGCCGCTGGCCTTGACCACCAGCTCGCCGGTGTGCGCAAGGTTCCAGTTGGCGTCGAAGATGACGAAATCGGGCGCCAGGACGACGGCCGTCACCGGGTGCTTCGCGCCCACCTGCACCGACATGGCGGTCGGGGTGCTGATCGCGCCCCTAGCCTGCTGTTCGGTCAGGCGCACGGTCAGGCGGGTGGCCAGCCGGTGCAGCACCCGTCCGGGGAACTCCACCGCGCCGTAGCGCTGCACGACGGCCACCTCATCAGCATCCGATGGCTCATCATCAGGCGGCATGGCAGTCGCCATCTCCCGGTCCGCGGCGCCGGCCCGGCGCAGGAGATCAACAAGCTCCGATGTATTTCTGTCGGGCAACACCCCCTTGCGCCAGGTAGGTTCCTCAGACTCGTCCGCCTGTCTGGCCGCTTTCTGCAGCAGCGGCGGCACTTCCGGCACATCCGGTGCAATCACATCAATCTGCTCCAGGAACCAGACCGCCGCCGCGCCGCGTTCTTCGAAAGTAGCCGCCTCTTCCAGGCGGCGGGCCGTCTCCAGGAACAGGCGGCCTAGATCGGCCTGAACCGCAGCGTCCAGGCGGTCCCGGCCGGCGAGAAGCGCTTCGATCACCGGACGCAGGATGTTCTTCGCCTTGTCCGGCCAGTAAGAGGGTTGGCTGACCGGGTTGGGTTTGGAGTCATGAGTAATCTGCAGGATCTGCTCCAGCATCGCCAGGATTTCCCGCGCCAAATCCGGATTGCTGAACGCGATGCCGCGCATGGCGTTCGTTTCACGGGCCGGATCGAGGATGGATGCCAGGAGTCGGCGTGCGCTCGGCAGCTTGTCGAGTGCGCCCAGGGCCGCGGCCGCGGCGTTCACCGGCTGGAACTGGCCCGTGGCCTGGCGCAGTTGCTCGTAAGGCGCAGTCAGCGCCGCGCGGATGTCCGCCGCGCTGACCGCGTCCAGGGTGGGCCAGCGGGCAATCAGCATTTGCAGCGCGTCGCGCAGCGTCCTTTCAGCCACAGCGGATGCGAAATCAGACATGGGACACCTCCTCGATCAGACTCTGACGGCCGGGTCGAACAGCTTGGCATGATCTTCCAGCGCGTAGCGGTCGGTCATGCCGGCGATGTAGTCGCAGATCACGCGGTGCAGGCCTTCCGGCTCGCTGTCAATTTTGACCTGGGTGCTGGCCGGCATCTGCAGGGGTTCCTGCAAGTAGGCGTTGAACAGGTTGGTCAGCACGCGCTGGGCCTTGCTGGCCATGCGGATCACGCGGTAGTGGCGGTAGAAATTTGCCAGCAGAAAACGCTTCATCTCCCGACTGTCCGCGGCAAACGCAGGGGTGTAGCCGGCCAGATTGCGCCCCTGGCCGCGCAGCGCCGCGACCGAATGAACGTGATTCTCAACCAGGGCGGCGGCTGTCGCTTCGATGGCGTTGCGGATGAAGATGCCCACCAGGCGGCGGATCACGCGGTGGCGCAAGAGATCATCCAGCGGCTGCTCTGGCGATTCGCCCAGGCTGGCCAGGGCCTGCTGCCACAACGGCTGCTGCCGCACATCTTCGATGCGCAGCAGCCCGGCGCGCAGACCGTCGTCCAGGTCACTGGTGTTGTAGGCAATTTCATCCGCCAGGTTGGCCAATTGACACTCCAGCGTACCGGCCAGTTCCGGGTCGTAGCCCGCAGCATCGGTCACGTCGTAGTCGGTGTCATGCTTGACCACACCCTCGCCCTTCATAGGTCAGATTGAGGCCGTCGAAGGCCGTATAGCGCTTTTCCAGCTTGTCCAGGATGCGCATCGTCTGGCGCTGATGATCGAAACCGCCAAAGCCCTGCATCAGGCCGTTCAGCACCTGCTCGCCGGTGTGACCAAAGGGCGGGTGGCCCAGGTCGTGCGCCAGGCAGATGGCCTCGGTCAGGTCTTCGTTGGCGCGCAAGGCCCGCGCCAGACTGCGCCCCACCTGCGCCACCTCGATCGAATGAGTCAAGCGGGTGCGGTAATGATCGCCCTCGGTGTTGACGAAGACCTGCGTCTTGTACTCCAGGCGCCGGAACGCGGTCGTGTGGATGATGCGATCACGGTCGCGCTGGAAGACCGAGCGGTAGGCCGGTTCTTCCTCGGCCACGCGGCGGCCGCGGCTGGCGCCGCTCTGCATGGCATACGGCGCCAGGTGTTCGCGTTCCTGTTGTTCATACTCAGCGCGTGTCTGAATCATGCGGTCTCCTTACTTCACAGCAAACGCCGTTGAAATGCACCACGGTCAAACCACCAGGATAGTGCGCAAAAACCCCATTTGGTCCAGGGTATCATACGCATAGGCCTGCACCAGTTGATTTTCATCTTGCAGGTAACGGTAAAACACCTCGGCAGTCTCCAGGGTACGGATCTTGCTCAAGGCGTGGGCGGCGCGTGACCGTGCGCCCTGCGGCCCGGTGGCAAGCACGGTCGCGAGGGCCGGCACGGCCTTCTCTCCCATCAGCGCCAGGGCATCCGCGGCCGATGCCCGCACCCAGCCGTTGACATCGCTCAGGGTCTCGACCAGGTCGTCAGTGGCTTCGACCAGCCCAAGTTCGGCCAACGCCAGGGCCGCGGCGCAGCGGATGCTGGCGTCATCGTCGCGCAAACGCTTGCGCAGCGGGTCCAGCGCGGTTGCGCCATCGCCAGCCAGGCCGGCCACTGCAACAAGGGTACGCACCCCCCACCAGCGCCGGTCGGTATCAGGATCATCGAGCCAGGTGACCAGCTCGGCCACCAGCGCGCCATCAGCGGTTGTCAGCCGGCGCACGAAATGCTCCGCCAGGTCATCATCCTGCGCCTCGATCGCGCGGCGCAGGGAGGCCAGCAGATCGGAAGGAGTTGGGTTAGCTGTCATAGGTGTCCCCCAGGTTCAACGCGGTTGAAAAAAACATGTTGCGTCAGATTATAACATCAGCTTCATGCGGAGACAATAATTCGTGAAAATCGGTGAAATTCGTGGCAGAAAAAATTAGCCCCCGCCACGAATCGCACGAATGGCGCCATGTGTTGCCAGAGGCGAAAAAATGTGCTATCATCGCGCGTGCGCCGGTCAGTCCGGTGCGGATTCCTGAAAGCAATCGAGACCGATGACCACGCAGACAACCCACGCGCCAGTCCTGGCGCCTGTCACCCCAGCTATTCCGACAACGATCGCCCGCGCATTGGGTATCAGCCCGCAGCAGGTCAGCGCCACCATTGCCTTGCTGGACGATGGCAACACCATCCCTTTTATTGCCCGCTACCGCAAGGAAGTGACCGGCGGCCTGGACGAAGTACAACTACGGCAAATCGAGAGTCGCCTGGACTATTTGCGCAACCTGCACGCTCGCCAGGAGACGGCGCTGAAGAGCATTGCTGAGCAGGCCAAACTGACGCCGGCGCTGGAGCAGGAGATTCGGGCCGCGACCACCCTGCAGCGCGTCGAAGACCTCTACCTGCCCTATCGCCCCAAGCGCCGCACGCGCGCGATGCAGGCCCGTGAGCGCGGGTTGGAGCCATTGGCCGAGGTGCTGCTGCACCCTGAAAAGCTCAGCGGCCAACTGACCGCCCTGGCCACCACCTTCATCGCCGCGGAGGTGGCCGATGCGGAGGCGGCGCTGGCCGGCGCGCGTGACATCGTGGCCGAAGTGGTCAGCGAAGATGCCCAGGTGCGGGCGTTTGCGCGCAGCAAGACGCTGGGTCAGGGGCTTCTGGTGGTCAGGCTGGCCGCGGTCGGCGCTGACCCGGGCCAGAAGTACGAGATGTACCATGATTTTGCCATGCCGCTCAAGGATGTGCCCGCGCACCAGCTTCTGGCGATCAACCGGGGCGAAAAAGAGGGCGTGCTCAAGGCGACGCTGCATGGCCCGGACGAGGAAATCCTGGATAACATCGGCCGCCAGTTTGTCAAGGACCGCCGCTCGGCCGTGGCGCTGCAGGTGCAGATGGCGATCGCCGATGGCTACGAACGCCTGATCCAGCCGGCCGTCGAACGTGACGTGCGCGGCGGCCTGACCGAAAAATCGGACGATCAGGCCATCCTGACCTTTGCCACCAATGTCAAGAGCCTGCTCCTGCAAGCGCCGCTCAAGCGCAGGCGGGTGTTGGGCATTGACCCCGGCTTTCGCAGCGGCTGCAAGGTGGCACTGGTAGATGAGACCGGTAAGTACCTCGGCTCGTTTGCCATCTTTCCCCACGAACCGCAAAAACAGTGGAGCGAGGCCAAGCGTCAACTACGCGCCGTGATCGAGAACGGCCAGGTGGCGGTGATCGCGATTGGTAACGGCACCGCCAGTCGCGAAACGGAGCAGTTGGTCGCGGAAGTGATTGGCGAGTTGGGCGCCGCAGGCGGCAAGTCCGGCCGTGACGTGGCCTACGCCCTGGTCAGCGAGGCCGGCGCCTCCGTCTACTCGGCTTCACCGCTGGCGCGCGAGGAATTCCCCGATCTGGATGTGACCGTGCGCGGCGCAATCAGCATTGCACGGCGACTGCAGGACCCGCTGGCCGAGTTGGTCAAAATTGATGCCAAGAGCATCGGTGTCGGTCTTTACCAACATGACGTGGATCAGAAAAAATTGCAGCAAGCCCTGGATGGCGTCGTGGAAGATGCGGTCAACCTGGTCGGCGTGGACGTGAACACCGCGTCCGCGGCGCTGCTGCAATATGTGGCCGGCATCGGCAAGAAGGTTGCCCAGAACGTTGTCGAGCACCGCAATCAGGAGGGGTCATTCCGCAGCCGCAGCGATGTGAAGAAGGTCAAAGGGCTGGGGCCGAAAGCCTTCGAGCAGGCGGCCGGCTTCCTGCGCGTGCCCGACGGCGCCAATCCGCTCGACAACACCGCCATTCACCCCGAATCGTACGCGGTGGTCAAGCGCCTGCTCGACCTGCTGGGCATTGGCCTCAAGGCTAAGGACCTGTCCGGCCTGGTGACGCGCTACATGCAGCAGCACCGCATCGAGGAGGTGGCCGAGTTGCTCGAAGTGGGCGTGCCCACCTTGACCGACATCCTGGAGGCGCTGCGCCGGCCAGGACGTGACCCGCGTGAAGACCTGCCCGCGCCAGTACTGCGCAGGGACATCCTCAGCCTGGACGACCTGCGCGAGGGCATGGCGCTGCAGGGCACCGTGCGCAACGTGGTGGATTTTGGCGCGTTCGTGGACATTGGCGTCAAGCACGATGGCCTGGTGCATGTCAGCGAAATGGGGTCGCGTTATGTGCGCAACCCGCACGAGGTGGTCAAAGTAGGCGATGTGGTGGACGTACGCGTGCTCAAGATCGAACGCGAGCGTGGGCGCGTGAGTTTGACGATGAAGAAAGAGGAGCACGAAGGCGCGAAGTGACACGAAGGCGCGAAGGCACGAAGGCGCGAAGTGAGGAGCACGAAGGCGATGAAGGGGACCTGACGCGGCTGGAGGTGGATGCGATCGTGAATGCAGCCAATGAATCGTTGTTGGGCGGCGGCGGCGTGGATGGCGCGATTCGCCGACCGAGGAGAAAACCATGAGTGAAGAAACCAAGAACCTGGTGCGGCAGCAGTTTGGGGCGTCGGCCGCGGGCTATGCCACCAGCAAGGTGCATGCGCAGGGCGCGAGTTTAGGCCGTTTGATCGAGTTGGTGCAGCCGCAGCCGCACTGGGAAGTGCTGGACGTGGCAACCGGCGCCGGCCACACCGCACTGGCGTTGGCGCCGCATGTGCAGCACGTGGTAGGCAGCGACCTGACGCCGCAGATGATCAGCCAGGCGCGCGCCCTGGCGGACGAACGAGGCATCGGCAATGCGACCTTCGAGCTGGGAGACGTGGAGAAGCTGCCCTTCCGCCCTGGCAGCTTCGATCTGGTGATCTGTCGCATCGCCCTGCACCATTTCCCGCAGCCGGAGCGCGCCCTGGCCGAGATGGTGCGCGTCTGTCGTCGCGAGGGCCTCGTTGCCATCATTGACAACATCGTCCCGGCTGATCCTGCCGTCGCCAAAGCCATCAACAGCTTCGAGAAGATGCGCGATCCCAGCCACGGACGCGCCTTGACGTTGCAAGAACTGGCCGATCTGTTTCAGGCGGTCGGTCTGCGGGTCACCCACACCGAAACCCTGCGTAAAACGATGGACTTCCACGGCTGGCTGCGCCGCATGGCGGTCTCCGCGCCCATGAGCGCCTACCTGGAGGCCTGGCTGCTCGACCCCGAGCGCAGCGTCTACGCCTTCTTGCAGCCCGTGCGCAGCGAGAAGAGCGTCTCCATGACCCTGACCGAAGGCATCATCATCGGCCGCCGTTAGGAAAAGCCCGAATCTCCGCCCTTTACCGCACCAGTGGCAGGGCAGCAGTTTCAAATGTAGCCTGGTTTTTAACCACAGAGATCACAAAGAACGCAGAGAAGTTGCCGATTTGCGTCTGATCTGCCGTTTCTTTGTGTTCTCTGTGCTCTTTGTGGTTGAATGTGTGCTACATTTGGAACTGCTGGTGGTAGGGGGGTACGGTTTTGCATTTTTCTCAAAAGCCATTACAATAGCGTCTCTCCACGCCAACCCGCCTGTTTCGATCAACTTCATATTCGTGTTTCGTTCGAGGAAAGGAGCAGAACTCATGGCTTACAAGGGTAAGTCGCGCGAAGAGATGATCCGCGAGGACATGCGCGACCTGCACAAGATGGGCTACGCACAGCAGTTGTTCCGTGAAATGGGAGGCTTCTCCAATTTCGCCATCTCGTTTTCCATCATTTCCATTTTGACCGGCGCGATCCTTCTCTTTGGATACGGTCTGCAGTTTGCCGGCCCCATCATCAACACCTTCGGGTGGCCTCTCGTCAGTTTCTTCACCCTCTGTATTGCGGCCTCGATGGCCGAACTCGCCTCAGCCTACCCGACGGCCGGCGGCCTCTACTTCTGGGCGCACCGCCTGGGCGGCATCAAGTGGGCCTGGGTCACCGCCTGGTTCAACATGCTTGGGCAGATCATGATCACCGCGGGCATTGACTTCGCCGCCGCCATTTACATTGCCGGCGCATTCAATCGCCTCTTCGGCACCGCCATTGACACGACCAATACGATGACCATGATCGTCGTGATGATGGTCATCATGGTCCCGCAGGTGCTGATCAACGTCTTTGGTATCAAGCTGACGGCGCGCCTGAGTGATTTCAGCGTCTACTGGCACATCGGCGGCGTCTTGATCATGGCCCTGCTGTTGACCTTCTTTGGCAAGCACACGCAGCCCTTCAGCTTTCTCTTCCAGGGCGTCACCACCGTGGAACCGGCCAGCATAGCCAATACGTTCGTCGCCGGCACCTTGCCCCCCTTCAACTCCCTGATGATGAAAATACCGGGCATGATGGGGCTGTATGCCGGTGGCGGCATCGTCCTCGCCTTCGTGCTCGGACTCTTGCAGGCGCAGTGGACCTACACCGGTTACGACGCCTCGGCGCACGTGGCTGAGGAGACGGTCATGGCCCGCTTGAACAGCGCCTGGGGCGTCTTCCTCTCCGTCGCCGTTTCGTTCGTCGTCGGCTACGTCATGCTCCTCATCCTGACCCTGCATATCCCCAGCGGCGACATCGCCAAGACCGTGGACCCGGCCAACGGCCCGGCTGTCCTCTACATCGTCTACGAGAACTTCGACAGGATCTTCTTCGGCCACATCATCGCCATTATCATCGGCGTCGCCATGTGGTTGTGCGGGCTTTCCTCCATCACCAGCATGAGCCGTATGTGGTTCGCCTTTGCTCGCGATGACGGCATGCCCGGCTATCGCCTCATCAAGCAGATTCACCCCACGCTGCGCACGCCGGTCTGGTCCATCGTCATCACCTGCACCCTGGCTGTGCTGCTCACGGTCTGGTCGGCGCTCTACACCGTCGTCGTGGCCGTCAGCACCACCGCACTCTACGTCGCTTACGGCCTGCCGATCTATCTGAACCTGCGCAACAAACTACGTAAACAGGGTGAGTTCACCACGCCCAAGACGGCTCCCTGGAGCCTCAAGAACTGGGGCGTCCTCATCAACGTGCTGGCCCTGGCTTGGATTGCCTTCATTACGGTGTTGTTCTCCATCCCGCCGAATGTGCTGGCCGGCTGGTCCATCATCCTGACGGCGCTCTTCATGCTGATCTACTGGCAAGTGTACGCCAAGCGCCGCTTCAAAGGCCCCACGGCCTCCGATCAAGCAGCCTTGCGTAAGATCGAGACTGACATGGCCGCGGCCGCGCACGGGCACTCCTAGCCCGCGCCGCGCGTTGATCCCGCGGCAGCCGGCGAGCGTAGGCGGCGCTCTCCGGCTGTCACGGGCCAACAGAACCTGAAATGTGGCCCGGCCTTCCCCATCAATGGCGTGGTGTGACAAGGTTGTCGCTGGGGTGCATTTCGATCTTGGGGCGAAGCTCACGAAGGTGGGCTTCGCCAGTCGTTGCAGCGACTTGAGTGAGTCGCCGAACATGGCAATGGGGCGGGGCCTGCCCGCTGAAAGTGACGCTTCATGACCGAAACCTCCCGCACAATGCTCAGTGTTGGGTTGGACGTGGGAACGACCACCACCCAGATCGTCTTCTCGCGCCTGACCCTGGCCAATGCGGCCGGCGCCGCGCAGGTGCCGCGCGTGGGAATCACCGCCAAAGAGGTGCTTTACCAAAGCCCGATGACCCTCACGCCGCTGGCCGATGCCGACACGATTGATGTGGCGCGGCTGACCGCCCTGGTCAAAGCCGAATATGCCCGCGCCGGCGTTGATCCGCGCCAGGTGGAAACCGGCGCGGTCATCATCACTGGCGAAACGGCCAAGAAGAAGAACGCCGAGCAGATTCTGCACGCCCTGGGCGGGCTGGCCGGTGAATTCGTCGTGACCGTGGCCGGGCCGCACCTGGAATCGTTGATTGCCGGGCGCGGCGCCGGCGCGGCCGCCTATTCGCAGAAGTATTTCTGCAAAGTGACCAACGTGGACATCGGCGGCGGCAGCGCCAATTCGGCTATGTTCCACGCCGGCGCGGCCGTGGCCGCGGCCGCCATGAACTACGGCGGTCGCATCATGGAAATCGAGCGGCGCAGCGGGCAGATTCGTCACCTGGCGCAGCCCGCGCTGGCTATTCTCGCTCACCTGGGCCTGAACCTGCACGTGGGCGATGTTCCGACGCTCGATCAGTTGCGCCGTTTCACCGACTGCATGGCCGATCTGACCATCGAGCTGATCGAAGGCGGCGCCTCGTCGCTGGCGCAGCAGCTTTATCTGACGCCGCCGGCCGCGACCTCCGGCAAGGGCGCCGTCCTCATGCTGTCGGGCGGTATCGGCCATTACGTCTACAACCCCGTTCCGATTCACGCCGTCAGCGATGTCACCATTCATGATGATGTAGGCCCGCTGCTGGCTGATTCACTGTGCCGCCACCCTGGCATCCAGGCCTATGACAGGGTGCAGCCGGCGGAAACCCTGCGTGCCACCGTGCTGGGCGCCAGTTCGCAGACCGTCACCCTCTCCGGCTCCACGATCTGGGCGGAGCGCGAGATTCTGCCGCTGCGCAATGTGCCTGTCATCCGACCCGATCTCGATGTGACACTGGGCCTGGCGCCTGAGGTCATCGCGCAGGCGGTCCTCGACGCGCTGCGCCGCTGGGACATCAACCTGGCCGTTGACGAGTTCGCCGTGGCATTTGATCTGAAGCGCGCTTTGGATTATACTTTGCTTCTGAAGCTGGCCACCGGCCTGGCCGAATTCTCCCGCAGTTTGCCTGATGATCGCCCGCTGGTCATCATCATCGGACGTGACTATGCCCAAGCCCTGGGGCAGACGATCAAGGCTATGGCGCCTACCCGCCCGCTGCTCGTGATTGACCAGGTTGGCTTGAGTGAAGGCGATTATATTGACATTGGCGCTCCCTTGATGGAGGGCCGAGTGGTGCCGCTCAGCGTCAAGACGTTGGTTTTTTATCATTGATGATGACTGTGTTGCGGGACGAACGAGAGCTGCGTCCCGTCAGACCAGAGAAGGAGTGAGAATGCTCCTGCGTACCAAATTATTTGGCAAGACCTATGAATTCCCCGACATGCGCCTCCTCATGGGCAAGGCGAATGAAGAAAAGTCGGGCGATCGCCTGGCGGGTGTTGGCGCAGAGACCGCCGCCGAACGCATGGCCGCGCGCTATGTCCTGGCCGAGGTGCCGCTGTGGGTGCTGCACGACACGCCGGCCGCGCCTTACGCCGAGGACGAGGTCACCCGTGTCATTCACGATGGCGTCAACCAGACCATCTACGGCGAGATCAAGGATTGGAGTGTGGGACAGTTCCGCGAATGGCTGCTGGCCGATACCACCGACGGCGCGATGATCCGCCGTGTTTCGCAGGGTCTGACCGCCGAGATGATTGCAGGCGTCACCAAGCTGATGTCCAATCTCGATCTGATCTACGCCGCCAGCAAGATTCGCGTTTCGGCTCACTGCAACAACACGATCGGCGTGCCCGGCACCCTCGCCAGCCGCAATCAACCCAATCACCCCACCGATTCACCCGAAGGCATCCGCGCCGAAATCTACGAGGGCCTGGCCTACGGCTCCGGCGATTCCGTCATCGGCATCAACCCGGTGGACGACTCCTACGCCAGCGTGGCCCGTCTGCTCGACATGACCTACGACATCATCCAGACCTGGCAGATTCCGACGCAAAACTGCGTGCTGGCTCACGTCACCACGCAGATGAAGTGCCTGGAGAGCGGCTCACCGGTGGGCCTGATTTTTCAGTCGCTGGCTGGCTCGCAGCGCGGCAACGAGTCGTTTGGCATCTCCGTCGCCATGTTGGATGAGGCCTATGCCCTGGCGCGCAAGCACTGCTTCACGGCCGGGCCGAGCTACATGTACTTCGAGACCGGCCAGGGATCTGAGCTGTCGGCCGACGCGCATCACGGCTGGGATCAACTGGTGATGGAGGCCCGCTGCTATGGCCTGGCCAAGCGCTATCAGCCTTACCAGGTCAACACCGTGGTGGGCTTCATCGGGCCAGAGTATCTGTACGATGCGCGCCAGATTCAGCGCGCCGGGCTGGAAGATCACTTCATGGGCAAGCTCACTGGCATCCCCATGGGCTGTGATGCCTGTTACACCAATCACGCCCGCGCCGATCAGAACGCGATCGAGAATCTGGCTGTGATGCTGACGGCCGCGGGCTGCAACTACTTCATGGGCGTACCGATGGGCGACGACTCGATGCTCTCCTATCAGTGTACCAGCTACCATGATGCGCCCACCCTGCGCCAGCTCTTCAACCTGCGCCCCAATCCCGAATTCGAGGTCTGGATGGAAGAACTGGGCCTGATGCGCAACGGCCGCCTGACCGCCAAAGCCGGCGACCCGTCGTTCTTTTTGCAGCGACGCGTGGCTTAACCGGAGGGGAAACGATGGATGAAGCACAACTCAATGCGATAATCGAGTCGGTGTTGAAGGAACTGGCTACGGCTGGCGCCATCAGAGCGCCGGTGGCGGGTGTTGGCGTGGGCGCGGCGGCCGTCGGCGACCCAGGGGCGCGGCTGCACATTGACCTGCCCGACCCCACGACGCCGGAAATGCGCACGCGGCCGCAGGTCAAGGCGCCTTATGATGTGGACGGCCTCAAGGCGTTGATGGCTTCCACCACCTCGCGCATCGGCGTGGGCCGCGCTGGCCCGCGCTACACCACGCAATCGCTCCTGCTCTTTCAGTCCGATCACGCCGTCACGCAGGATACCCTCTATCGTGACGTGGATCAGCGCCTGCTGGACGACCTGGGGCTGTTCACGGTGCAGACGCAGATCACCGGCGGCAAGGAGGAGTATCTCCTGCGCCCTGACCTGGGGCGCCTGCTGACCGATGAGGCCAAGCGCACCGTGGCCGAACGCTGCGTCAAGAGCGCCAACGTGCAGGTCGTCGTGGGCGACGGCCTCAGCGCAGCCGCGGTGGAAGCCAACGTGCGCCAGATGTTCCCAGTGCTCAAGCAGGGCGTGCAGGCCGCAGGTTTGACCTTTGGCACGCCGTTCTTCATTCAATACTGCCGCGTCGGCGTCATCAATGACATCGGTGAGGTGCTCAAGCCCGACGTGGTGATCTTGCTCATTGGCGAGCGCCCCGGCCTGGGCCGCGCCGAAAGCATGAGCGCGTACATGGCCTATCGCCCCAAGACCGGCGATACCGATGCGGACCGTGACGTGGTCTGCAACATCTTCGAAAATGGCGGCACCAACCCGCTGGAAGCCGGCGCCTTTGCTGTCCAGATCGCGCAGCGGATGCTCAAACATCAAGCGTCTGGCGTCAAGCTGAAGTTGATCAAATAGGAGCAACCATGGGAATACTCGATCCATTATACGCAATACCTCTGGCGGTCAGAATGATCCCCAATGTGGACCGCGGTCTTGCAGAGCATCTGGGACTCCGGCCGGAGCAGCGTTCGCTGGGCCTGATTACGGCTGACAACGATGATGCGACTTACGTCGCCATTGACGAGGCCACCAAGATGGCCGAGGTTGAGGTGGTGTATGCTCATTCCTTCTACGCCGGGGCCAAACACGCGTCGGGCAAGCTGTCGGGCGAAATCATCGCCATTCTGGCCGGCGCCAATCCGGCGGAAGTGCGCGCCGGTTTGCAGGCTGCGGTGCAGTTCATGAAGAATGACGCCATCTGGTATTCGGCCAATGAGGATGCCTCCATCGCCTTCTTCCCGCATGTGATTTCGCGCACCGGCTCGTATCTGTCGAAGGTGTGCAACATCGCGGAAGGTGAGCCGTTGGCCTACCTGGTCGCGCCGCCCATCGAAGGCATGATTGCGCTCGATGCCGCGCTCAAGGCCGCGGCCGTGCGCATCGTGGCCTACACCGCGCCGCCCTCAGAAACCAACTACATGGGCGCCATGCTCACCGGCGACCAGCCCGCCTGCAAGGCCGCGGCCATGGCCTTCCGCGACGCCGTGCTCGAAGTCGCAGCCAACCCCCTGAAATACTAAAGCAAGATAGACATAACTCCAGGGGGACACACCTATGCCAGAAATTGCGATGACAGCCTTGGGCATGATCGAAACCAAAGGGCTTGTTTCGGCCATCGAGGCCGCTGACGCGATGGTCAAAGCGGCCAACGTGACCCTGATTGGCTCTGAATTCATCGGCGGCGGCTACGTCACCGTCATGGTGCGCGGCGACGTGGGCGCGGTCAAGGCCGCCACCGATGCCGGCGCCGCCGCGGCCCAGCGCGTGGGCGAGTTGGTATCAGTCCACGTCATCCCGCGCCCGCACGGCGACGTGGAAATGATCCTGCCGCAGAAGAGCAAGGGCGCTATGCCCGCGCGGGCGAAGTAGGCTGAGCAGTTGTTGTGGGAGAATTCCATGCGCCAGGTTTTTACCGCGGCTGACATTCGAAGATTGCGTGACCAGGGCACACGAGTGCTGGTGCTGGGCCAGGCTGATTTGATCTCGCCGGAGGCGCTCGATGTGGCGCGCGAGGCGGGCATCGAAGTCAAACGACCTGGCCCGGCGCCGGCGCCGGCTGCACAGCCGGCCGCGCCATCACCCCTGCCGCCGCTCAAGGCCGTGCGCCGCGCGGGCGTCAGCCTGGAGCCGTTCGGCGCAGGGCTGGCAACGCCAGGAACCGACGTGCAGTTGAAGGATGTCATCACCAGCGACGACCGCACGCCGATGGCGGTAGGCTACATGAGCCTGGAGCGCGGCGAGTTCCCCTGGACCCTGACCTACGACGAGATTGACATTGTCCTGGAAGGCGAACTGGTCATCACACGTGGCCGCGACGCGGTGCGCGGCGGGCCGGGCGATGTGATCTTCATCCCCAAAGGCTCCAGCATCACCTTTGGCACCCCCAGCCGCACGCGCTTCGTCTATGTCACCTATCCGGCCGATTGGAACAAATAGCGCATGAACCCGCATCTGCAGACGTTGCTCAAGCAGACCGACGCGGTGATGAGCGGCCGGCCCCCGCGGCTGCGCGGCCGGCCGGTGCATGTCGGCGTTGACCTGGGTACTGCCTACACCGTGCTGATGGTGTTAGACGACGCACAACAACCCCTGGCCGGCGCCTACCAGTTTGCACAGGTGGTGCGCGACGGCCTGGTGGTGGACTTTCACGGCGCCATCAGCCTGCTCAAGCGTCTCAAGCAGCAGGTGGAACAGCGCCTGGGCGTCGAGTTGACCCACGCGGCTTCGGCCTACCCGCCGGGCGTGCCGCGCAGTGAAGTGCGAGCCACGGCCAATGTGCTGATTGCCGCCGGCCTGGAGTGTACCGATCTGATTGACGAACCGACCGCGGCCAACAACGTCCTGCAGATTCGTGATGGCGCCATTGTGGATGTGGGCGGCGGCACCACCGGCATCGCGGTGGTCAAGGACGGCCGGGTCATCTACACGGCCGATGAGCCGACTGGCGGCACCCATTTCACCCTGGTCCTGGCTGGTGGTCTGCGGTTGACATTCGAGCAGGCTGAGGAACTGAAGAAGGACCCGCGTGAGCAGGCGCGCTTGTTCCCGGTCTTGCGCCCGGTCATGGAGAAGGTGGGCAGCATCGTGCGTCGTCACGTCGCCGGCCATCCTGTGGACACGCTCTACCTGGTGGGCGGCACCTGCGCCTTTCCCGGCATGGCGCAGGTCATCGAAGAGTACACCGGAATCAAGACCCTGCTTCCCGGCAACCCGCTGTTCATCACGCCGCTCGGTATTGCCATGCACGACCGAGTCAGCCGCTAGGCACGCTTAGCCCCGCAGGAGGAACCGATGCCCAAGAAATTCTATACCGAACGTGACATTGATGCTCTGCATGTGCAGGGCGTGACCCGCCTGGACGTGGACACCAACACCGTCATCACCGCGCTGGCCAAGGATCGCATGACAAAGCTCGGCATGGGCATCAACGCCGCCGGCGCGGCGCAGACGCCAGGCGCCGCGCCGGCGTCCGCGCCGTCAGGCCCCAGCCCGGCGTCCAACCTGGCCGGTCAGGTCAAAGCAGCCGTCCTCGCCCGCCTGGGCGATCAGGACCCCCGCCGACGCCACCCCCCCCCCCGCGAGAAATGAACGCCGCCCTGCTCGACGCCATCATCGCCCGCGATCTCGCCGATATCACGCCGTGCGCCGCGTTCAGGAGATCATTCTTGAAAAACGTGTGGTCACGGCCGATACTGCGCTGCGCCTCGCCCGCTATTTCGGCACTTCGGCGCATTTTTGGCTGGGCCTGCAGATGGATTACGATCTCGACGTGGCCGAAGATGAACTGGATGACCGTATCCGCCTGGCCTCCAGGTAATCGGTATACCCGCCCGTGTAGTTCACCAACGCCCCCTGGTCGGGATCGAGTTCCACGATGCGATCCACCGTCTGATCCAGGAAATAGCGGTCGTGTGAAATCACCAGCACAGTCCCTTCGAAGTCATCCAGCGCGCGTTCGAGTACCTCGCACGAAGCGATGTCCAGGTTGTTGGTCGGCTCGTCCAGGAGCAGGAAATTGGGCTGCTGCAGCATCAGCAGCGCCATCTGCAAGCGGCTGCGCTCGCCGCCGCTCAGGCTGCCGACCGTCTGCTCGTGTGCCCGCTTCCATTCGAAGAGGAATTGCGTCAGGAACGCGGCCGCCTCGCGCTCGTACATCGGCTTGACCTCGCGCACCATTTCCACCAGGGTCTTGCTGTAGTCCAGGCTCTGGTGTTCTTGCGTGTAGACACCCATCTTGACGCTCGGCCCGATTTTGACCACGCCGCTCGTCGGCTGCAGCGCACCGATGATGCAGCGAAACAGCACGCTCTTGCCCGCGCCGTTGGGGCCGACCAGGCCCACGCGCTCACCGTGCCACAGCAGCAGGTTGGCCCCGGCCAGCACCAGGTCATCATCGAACGCCTTCACCAGGTCAATGATCTCCAGGACTTTGCTGGAGCCGCGCCAGCCTTCAAGCTCCAGGCCCATGGTACGCTGCTCCACCACCGCATCCACCTTGTCCATGCGCTCGATCTGGCGACGCTTGTTGCGCGCTTGAATGACATGGCGCCGGTTGGAGGCACGCGGGCTCACCAGACTGGCCCACAGTTCCATTCTGGCAATCGAAGCCTC
The DNA here is from genome assembly GCA_016719785.1 of Candidatus Amarolinea dominans. Lineage (NCBI taxonomy): Bacteria > Bacillati > Chloroflexota > Caldilineae > Caldilineales > Candidatus Amarolineaceae > Candidatus Amarolinea > Candidatus Amarolinea dominans. The sequence goes on along the minus strand of JADJYJ010000004.1, from coordinate 375,326 downwards.
CAGCCGGCTGATCTCCTTCTGTTGCGCGGCAGCCATCTGCGCCTGGCGCAGGCGCCGCAGCTCGCGCTCCACCACATAGGCCGTGTAGTTGCCGATATAGAATTCGAGCTTGCCGCCTTCCAACTCCACGATGTTGTCAGCCACCTCATCCAGCAGATAACGGTCGTGCGACACGATCACCACCGCGCCGGGATACGTGCGGATAAACCCCTCCAGGAAGGCCTTGCCTGCCAAATCCAGGTGATTGTCCGGCTCATCCAACAGCAGGCAGGCCGGCCGGTTGACGGCCAACTTAGTCAGCGCCAGCAGCTTCTTCTGCCCGCCGCTCAAGGCTGCCGTCGGCAGATCGAAATCGCTGTCGTCGAAACCCAACTGGCGCAGGGTGGCCTTGACAGAGTTCTCGTATTGCAGCCCGCCCGCCTCCGCATACGCGGTCAACAGGCGCTGCTGCTGATCCAGCGCACGCGCCAGCGCCTTTTCATCGTCGTAGACGGCCGGGTCTTCCATGCTGCGCGTGACCTTTTCAAGATCCGCTTCGATGGCGGCCAGCCGGGCAGACGCGGTCATCGCTTCGATCAGGACTGTGTGCAGCGGGTCCAGGCGCACCTCCTGCGGCAAATAGCCCACGCTGGCGCCTTTGGCCGTCACCATGAAGCCGCGATCCGGCAACAGGCGCCCGGCCAGCAGGTTGAGAATCGTGCTCTTGCCCGCGCCGTTAGGGCCGACGAAGCCCAGCCGCGCATCATCAGCAATGGCCCAGGTTAGATTCTGCACGCCAGGGCCACCGGGGTGTGTGTAGGATACATTGTCGAGACGGAGAATAATCATGATGTCCTGTCCTTGTCAGCCTCACCTCAACCCCCGGCCCCTTCTCCTCTCCGCGCGGCGGCGAGGAGAAGGGGGGAAGATCCTCACCTCATCCCCTGGCCCCTCTCCTCGCCGCGCAGGGGAGAGGAGAAGGGGGGAAGAGTGGCCTCACCTCATCCCCTGGCCCTTCTCCTCTCCGCGCGGCGGAGAGAGGGGAGATCCCACCCATCCCTGGCCCTCTCCTCTCCGCGCAGGGGAGAGGAGAAGGGGGGAAGAGGGCGGTCGCGGACAATAAAAGGCTCTCTCGTGTCCGTTCAGTAGACAGACAATGAGTCCTGCCCTACTCTCGCTCCCCCACACTAGAGAGGCTGAACGGACACGGAGAGCCTTGCAGCGAATCCGCAGACAGTTGTCGGAGCACCCCGGGGTGAGTCGTATCGTCTGCGGATGGATGCTGGCGTTTTGACAGCCAGGTCTTTCTTCCCCAAAAAGACCTCGTCGCAGCGGCTTCTGGCGGTCCTGTGGGGGGGAGGAGCGCCCATCGTCGCTGCGACGAGGATTCCTGGTCGGGGTGAAATCAGCGGCTAGAAGGCCCAGCCAAAGTCGGCGGCAATCATCTGAATGTCTGCGATGCTGATGGAGCCATCGTCATTGATATCGTACAGACTGTCGTAGGCGTTGTGCCAGGCTGCCGCCGCGGCGCTCAGGTCGAGCACATCCACCGTGTTGCTGCAGTTCACATCGGTGCGTTTGCAGACCTGCACCGAGCCGGTGGCGCCTGTGTTCTCCACATCGAAGTAGGTGAACATGCCGATGTTGTTGAACTGGCGTTGATAGGTCTGGTCGCGATCCAGCAGGCCGGAGTCGAAGCCCCATGTGTTCGCGCGGGCGTCGAGGTCGCTGGTCGCGCTGTGGAAGTCGCCGTCCGTCAGTTCGGTGTTCTGCCAGGAAACCGTGGCGCCCTGCCACACCTGGATCGCAGACGGCTGGAAGCCGCTGGCGTCAACACTCACGGCAGCCTGCGCACTGGCAGAGACCTTGGTCAGCGGAACGTCCAGATGCTGCGGCGTATCCACCACGGTGAGCGTCCAACTTCGGTACGGCTGGTAAAGTGCATCGCCGGCGACGGTAATGCGGTAGTTGCCAGGCGGCGTGAAGAAGCTGTAGTAGCCATCCACCCCGGTCACCTGCGGGTTGATCTGCGCCTCGTACAGCTCGGCCGGCCAGCGGTTCCAGTTGCTGCTGTCGTCCTCCTCCAGCGCCGTTACGGTGCGGCCCAGCAGATTGATGATGGGGTCAGTCTTGTCCACCCCGGTATCCACATCGAAGACGTAGCCGTCCGGATCAATCAGGCCGGTGCCGTCGCCTGTGGTGGTGGTGCCGTCGCACGTACAAGCCAGTGACATCGGTACACTGGGATTGGTGACGCCGGGGATCACTGTCTGGAACCAGCCGCCGCCGATGTGGCTCATCACGTAAGGCGTGATGCCCACGGTCAGCGTGACCTGCGCGGTGGCCGGGTCATCGCAGCAGACATGCACGTCCACGGTGTAGGTGAAGGGCGGGCGCAGGCGCACCGTCCATCCCGTGGGATCGGCCCGTCCCGACCCGTTCATGATGTGTTGCACATAGGGCGAGCCGCCATAGTAGGCCGTGAAGGTCAGGGAGAGCGGATCCCAGGTCAGCGTGCTGTCCACGATAACAACCACCGTGGGCGATGGCGGACTGGTGTTGGCGCCCAAGCGAGCCACCGCGTAGATGGCATGAGCGCCATCGGTCAGACCCGTCACCGGCAAGCTCCAGTTGCCACTCCCATCGGTTGTGGCGGTGCCAACCAGGCCGCCGTCCACGTAGACATCCACCACCGTGCCGAGGGCACTCGTGCCGGTCACGGTGATGTTGCCTGAGCAGGTGGTGCCAGCCAGCGGCCAGGTGATGCGCGGCGGCATCAGCGGGATGATGCCACTGGCGCTCGACGTATTGTTGGTTGGATCATCACCCGGGGTCGTCGTGCTGATCGTCGCCGTGTTCGTGATGATGGTCCCTGAGGGCATGCTTGTCGCTGGCGCGTACAGCCACAGATCAATGAAGCCGTTGTCGCCAGGCGCCAGGGTGCCGATGCTCCAGGTGGCGCTTGTGCCACCCACTGCCGGCGGTTCGTGATTCGGGTTCGAGGAACTGCTGGCATAGCTCATGCCGGTGGGAAACACGTCGGTGACGCCGACATTGTTCGCGGTGGCGGTGCCGCTGTTGCCATAGTCCATGTGCCACAGCGCGCGCCAGCCGCCGCCCGGCTGTCCGGGAACCGAGGCCTCGACAGGTTCGATGCGGCGCAAGGTCTTGATCACCCACACGTCTGGGTTGCCGTTGCCGTCGCCGTTGAAGTAGTCTTCCGTCTCGCCGAAGCGATAGCCGCCGGCCGGGCCGCGACCATCAGGCCGCAGCGTGACCGAGTTGATGGGTGCGGGCACTTCCGACAGAGTCACCCGCAGCCACAGGGACTGATTGGGATTGGCGTTGAAGGGCAGGAACAGCGGCGATGTGATCGTATACACGCCGGGGCCAGAGGCTATGACCTGGTTCTTGACCGCCCATTCATCGGCCGTGACCGCCATGCCGGCGCACTGGAAGAGGTCTTCCCAGTCGCCATCACGATTCCAATCGAACCACACATTGACATAACGAGCGCGGGCCGGACCGACCACCGTCACCACGTAGCTGATGCGTGTGGGCTGGCAGTTGGGTAGGAGGAGAGGGCGCACCAGGCCATCGTCCATCCGGTCGCGGTTAGCCACGTTGGCCGGCGGGTCGAGGTTCGTCAGGCCATCCTGGTCAGGCATCAGGTCAGCGTCGCGCTCACCGGTCACGCCACGCCCCAGGAAGGCATCAGCCTTCGGCAAACGATGGCGCGGGCCTTGCACGGCGCCGGTCCCGGGGTCGAACACGGTGGGGTAGTTGGCTGGTACGGCGGGATAGGCGGTCATCGCCGCGCCGAAGTGGTTGGTGGTGTCCGGAGCATCACCCAGATCTGGGCAGATCAGGAAGAAGTGGACCGGGTTCGACGTCAGCGTGACGCCATCCGGCGAGGTCAGCGTGGCCCGATTGGTGATCTTTTGGTTACACTCGGGCGGAACGACAGGGTTGCCCACGACAGTCACCTTGAATCGGATTGTCACCTGGCCCATCGGCGGCAGGTTGCCCGTCCATTGGATGGCCGTGCCCGTGAAGGTGGCGGTGGGCACCGTGGAGGAGACGCTGCCGCTGACGTAGACCGTGCCGGCGGGGATCGGATCTTGCACGACCAGGCCATTGGCCGGCACATTGCTCAGGTTCTTCACCGTGATACTGTAGGTGATCGTGTCGCCAATCCAGCCATGCTGCACGTCCGCGGACTTCCGCAAACTCAGATGCGGCGGCTCGCCCGGACGGCCCGGCAGGAAATAGTCTTCAGTCTCGCCAAAGTGGTAGCCGGCGGCGGGACCGCGGCCATCGGCCGGGCCGCCGATGATGGTCGGCGCCGGCATATCGGACAGGGTGATGCGCATCCACAGCTTGGTATTCGCCATCGGTGTCCAGGCAAAGTAAGGCGTGGTGGCGAACGGCAGGCTGGCGAAAGCGCCAGAGGCGGGAATGGGGACCGCCTGGTTCTGCACGGCCCATTCCTGGGCCAGCATGCCATTCGCGCACTGGAAGCTGTCTTCCCAGTCGCCGTCTTGGTTATAGTCGAACCAGACATTGGCAATCCGGCTGCGGGCCGCGCCGGGCTGGGCGGACACCATGAAGTTGAAGGTGTTGGGCTGGCAGGAGAGCAGGCTGATCGGCATCACGATGCCGTCATCGAAGCGATCCTGATCCGGCCGATTCAAGGGCGGCTCCAGGTTGGGGCGCACATCCTCGTCTGGCGTCAGATCGGCATCGCGCTCACCGCTGACCCACTGGCCGAGCCAGGCATCGGCGCGTGGCAGCCAGTGTTTCGGGCCTTCGGGCAAGCCGGTGGCCGCATCGAAGACCGTGGGGAAACGACCGAGCACGCCGCTGCTGTAGGCCTGCATCGTATTGGGGAAGTGATTGCTGCTGTCTGGTGCATCACCCAGGTCGGGGCACATGATCTGGGTGTGGGCCGGATTGGAGGCGATGATCGCGCCATTGAGGTGCAGCTCCGCCTTGTTTTCGATGCGACCGCCGCACTCTTGTGGGGTGGCGGTGGAGCCAACCAAGACGCTGAAGCCAAAGGTGACCGATCCACCGGCCGGGACATTGCCCGTCCAGACCACCTTGTTGGGGACGTAGGTGGCACTGCCACTGCTGGCCCAGGCGCTGGAGGGGACGTATGAGGTGCCTGCCGGGATCTGGTCCTCAGCCGTGGCGCCCACGATGTTGGTCGTCGTTGGATTGTTGATCGTGATCGTGTACATCAAGGTGTCGCCCACGGACGCATGCGTTGGGTTGACCACCTTCTGGATGGTGATTTGCGGCGGCGGGCACCAAATTTCTGTATAGACCGGGTTGGTGCTGAGGACTTGTCCATTGAACAGCACGGTACCCACGTTCTGCACCGTGCCGGGGCACTGGAAGTTGGCGTTGACGGTCACCTGGAAGGTGATGGTCACGCTGCCGCCGGGCGGAATGTTCCCGTTCCATTGGACCATGCCACCACCGTAGCTCACGCTGCCGCTGGTCGCGGTCGCGCTGCCTCCCACATAGGTTGTCCCGGCCGGAATCAGGTCCTGGAACTGCACCCCGTTGGCCGGCGCGTTGCCGGTGTTGGAGATGACAATGGAGTAGGTCAGCGTGCTGCCGGGCGTCGTCAGGTTGGTGTTGACCGTCTTGACCGCCTGCAGGTGTGGCTCGCCCTGCTGCTCGTTGATGAAGAAGTAATCCTCCGTCTCGCCGTAGACGTAGCCGGCGTCAGGGCCGCGACCGTCGGGGATGGAAGTAAACGGGTTGATCGGCGGCTGCTCATTACGCGTCAGCGTCATGCGCATCCACATTTTGTTGACAGCGGCCGGCAACGAGGGAGTAAACGCCGGTGTCGTAATCGTGTAGAATCCGGGGCCGAAGCCAATAGTCTGGTTCTGTACGGCCCACTCAGTGGCTGCCGTGCCGTCGGCGCACGGAATGACATCTTCCCAGTCACCGTCCTGGTTGTAATCGAACCAGGCATTGAAATAACGGGTAGCGGCCGGGCCAACAATCGTGACGGTGTAGTTGAAGATGGAAGATTGGCAGTCTACGAGCGCACCGCCGAGCACGCCGTCATCGAACCCGTCATGGTTAGGCACGTCGGGCGGCGGCTCGATGTTGCGCATGCCATCGTTGTCCCAAAACAGGTCAGCATCGGCCTCGCCACTCACGTTATGCCCCAGCCAGGAGTCAGAACGGCTAAAGCGATGATAAGGGCCGCGCACAGAGCCGGGAGGGCCGCCATAGACCGTGGGATAGCGTGCGGCGATTCCAAGAGGGCCGCCCGGAGGATAGGCGGTCATGCTCACGCCAAAGTGATTGGTGTTGTCCGGCGCATCGCCCAAGTCCGGGCAGATGACCTGGATAGCGGCCGGCGGTGACTGCCCGACAAGGGTACCCACCCTGACGAAGGCGTGATTGATGATGATCGTCTTGCAGGCTACCTGTGGGCCAATTTTAGCGCGGAAGTAGATTTGCACCTCGGCCCCGCCTGGCACGTCGCCAACCCAGGTGATGTAATTGCCATCAACCGTGACGACGCCGGATGTGGCGCTGGCCGAGCCTGGCTCGTACATGACCAGCGAGGGCAGCGCGTCGGTGGCGACCACACCGCTGACCATCTGTGGACTGTCGTTGTGGAGTGAAACGGTGTAGGAGATCGTTTCGTTGACTCCCACCTCGGTTGGATCCACGGCTTTGGCGATAGTAATCACCAGGCCGCTCTGCTGTGCCGGCGCCGCATCACTGCCGGCGGCCACGATCAGGGCACCGCCAAGCAAGAGCGCCAGGGTAGCGAACAGCGCCAACAGCACTGCATTTGAGCGTGATTTCATGGTTTGCCTCCTGAGAACGGAAACTGGGAACGTGATTGTGATCCAGAACTAGGGATTCGCAAAAAACACGGCTTCTTGTGTTTGTCAGCCTACTCTCGGCACAATGCGGCAGGACGCCTCTTACGAATCCTAAGCGCACTCGCGATTGCACGCGTGCGGTATCAAAGAAGCGAACACGGAAAGCATCTTGCATCGCGAGGGGTTGGTGATTTTTCGTACAAACAAGAAAGCCCAGCGCGACCGGTGAGCGTCGCGTTGGGCTTTCTTCTGGTCTGCCTGTCATGGCAGCGGATCAAGCGGGTGTCGTGCTATACTGCAAGCGGGAATAGGCTTCACTTTTCCGCCTAAGGAAACAGGCGCAATTCGTGCCCGCTTGCAGTAGTTTCAGGCTGCAGCCGCGTAATCCTCGTCTTCCAACTCGTCACTGGCGGCACCACCGGTATGGAAAGGCACGACGGCAGGCGTGTCGGTTGGCTCGAAGTTATGCACGCCGATGCCTGCCTTCCGACGGATTTCGCCCTCCATCTGTGCCATCAGCTCGGGGTGCTCGCGCAGGAACAGCTTGGCGTTTTCACGCCCCTGGCCCAGCCGCATGTCGCTGTAGGCAAAGTAACTGCCGCGCTTGTCCACCAACCCCATGGAGACGCCGAGATCGAGCGCATCTCCTTCTCTGGAGATGCCTTCATTATACATGATGTCGAATTCGGCCACACGGAAGGGCGGCGCCACCTTGTTCTTCTTGATGGTGACGCGTGTGCGGCTGCCCACCATGTCATTGCCGCTCTTCAGTGTCTCGATCTTGCGGATGTCCATGCGCACCGAAGCGTAGAACTTGAGCGCCATCCCGCCGCTAGTCGTCTCCGGGTTGCCGAACATGACGCCGATCTTCTGGCGCAACTGGTTGGTGAAGATCATGACTGTGTTGGAATGCTTGATCGCGCCTGACAGCTTGCGCAGCGCCTGGCTCATCAGGCGAGCCTGCAGACCCACGTGGCTGTCGCCCATCTCCCCTTCGATTTCGGCCCGCGGCACCAGGGCCGCCACCGAATCCACCACCAGCACATCAATGGCGCCGGAACGCACCAACGCCTCGGCGATTTCCAGCGCCTGCTCGCCCGTGTCGGGCTGCGATACGTAGAGCGCATCCACGTTGACGCCGCAGCGTTCGGCGTATTTGGGATCCAACGCGTGCTCCACATCAATGAAGGCGCAAATACCGCCGCGCTTTTGCGCTTCGGCGATGATGTGTTGACACAGGGTAGTTTTGCCGGAAGACTCCGGTCCATAAATCTCGATGACGCGCCCGCGTGGCACGCCGCCAATGCCCAGGGCCAGATCAAGCGAGAGCGCCCCGGTTGGGATGGAGTCTATGTGTAGTTCCGTGGCGTCCCCCATCTTCATCACGGTACCCTCGCCGTAGCGCTTGGTCAGGCTGGCGATAGTGGTTTCCAGGGCTTTCGATTTGCCAGCCATAGGGTTTCGGCTGGAAGTGCTCTTGTCGGTCGGGGTGGTGCTTTTACTCGCTGCCATGTGTCAGGTCTCCTTATCCGGTGTCATGTGTAGAAAAACAAAGGTAGATCGAATGATAGCACAAATGTTCTTGGCTGTCAAAATAGCCGCGCGCGCGTCACGCGCGCTTAACGACGCCCCTGCGTCCACCAGCGCCGGCGGGCCGGACGGCGTTGGCGTACCTGCTCCTCGTAGATCTCCACGTAGCGTTGCGTGGTCGTGTGAATGTCATAGAGCGTACTGGTCTGGCGGGCGCCGGCTGCCAGGCTGGCGCGCAGTTCTGGCTCCGAGAACAGGCGCAGCATCTTCAGGGCCAACGCCGCGTAGTCGTGCTGCACCACGAATCCGTTCTGCCCATTGACGACGGTGTCGCTGATGCCCGGCGAGTCAATGCCAAGCACCGGCAGTCCGAGGCCATCGCTTCCAGCACCGTCATCGGATGCACCTCGCTCACGCTGGCGGTCACGAAGAAATCGGCCAGCGCCAGGTAGCCAGGCATGTGCTCATACGGGATGGAGCCGGTGAACAGAACCTGGGACGCGATGCCCATCTCCTGCGTGAGTTTGCGAAAGTCATCCAATTCAGGGCCACCGCCAATCATGAGCAAATGGGCGTCTGGACACTCGCTCGTCACCGGGGCAAATGCCCGCAGCAGGGTCTGGATGTTCTTTTCGCCGGACATGCGCCCCACGAAGACCGCCACCGATCCTGTCTCGCTCAGCCCCAGCGCGCTGCGCGTGGTGTGCCAGTCTGGCGCGCGGAAGTGCTCCAGTTCGATACCATTCGGCACTACTTCGATCCGGCCCTGTACCCCCCAGCGGCGCAGAACCTCCTGGATGCCGGCCGACGGGGCAATGACCAGGCTGCAACGTTGGGCGAACGCCGGGAAAAACGTCTCCAGGAAGGTGTCAGACATGGTGGCTGGTAAGATAGGGAGATACTGCTGCGCATAGAGGTCGTAGCGCGTGTGGCTGGTGAACAGTACCGGAACGCCATAGCGCGGTCCCAGAGTAGTCGCCATGGCGCCGCTGAGAAAGGGGTGGTGGACATGCAAAATGTCCATGGTGCGCAGCAGCTCGCGTATCTCACGGTTATAGCCGAAGTTGATATGATAGCCGGTGTTCGACAAGGGTACTGCCTTTGAGCGCACAACCCGGAACTCGTCATCCTGGTAATCGGTATGTCCCAGGGTGATGATCCAGGGTTCGTGCCCGGCCTCTTCCAGCGCCCGCTTGTGCAGGCTGACAAACGTGGTGATGCCGTTGATGATCGGTTTGTAAGCGTCAAGTAGAAGTGCAATTCGCATAGTCAGGTAATGCTCCTCATCATCCGATCCGTTCCACCGGCGAGCGGCGTTGGCGACGGGGGCATCTCCAGGTCGGCAGCGGTGTCAATATCGCGCGGCGCCGGCTGCTTGCAGGCGACGATGGACAGCTCGTTGGCGTAGGTGTGCAACAGCGGGCGTCCGCCGACATCGCCCGTCACTGCCAACAAATCGCCGAAGGTGCGCCGGTCGAAGAGTACAGGGTTGCCGCGCTGCTCCTGGTAATAGGGAACCACCAGCGGCGCCAGGGTCGTGCGATGCCGGGCCACCAGGGCATCCACCAGCGCCGGCGTCACGTCCGGCTGATCGGCCAGCAGGAAAACGGCCGCGGCCACCGGCGCCTCGTGCGTGCCCAGGGCGTGGATCGCAGCATGAACCGAGGTGGACTGACCCTCGGCCCAGGCCGGGTTAGTGACGACCCGGATGCGCGTGCCAAATGGCGCCAACGTAGGCCGGATGATCTCCGCCTGGCAGCCGAGCACGACGATGATTGGGTCGAGGCTGCTGCTGGCCAGCGCCTGGCGGATGACATGATTGAGCAGGGTGGTGTCCTGCCAGGGCAGCAGTTGCTTGAGCCGGCCCAAGCGCTGCGCGGCGCCTGCCGCCAGGATGACGCCCGCCACGCGGCCAACCGCCTCGACGACAGGCACGGGCGTGGCAACCGCGCCCATGAGCACGTCACTGATCGCAGGCGTCTGCCGCAAGAGGCGCTGCGCGATCTGCGCCGTGACCGCCTCACGTTGATCTGGCGACAGACGGTCGAGCTTGTTGAGCAAAGGCACGACGCGTGCGCCTGGGGGACAGCCCTTCAATCCGCCCTGCTCGTGGCCCAGCAGCGCGGCGATGGCCTCCGCGCTGATCGTCTCGCCCGCGGCCAGCCCGGTCAACGCGGCAACGCGCGCCGGCCGATGCACATGAGCTTCTGTCAGCGGCTCTCCCAGCACATCCAGGCCAACCACCGGCACCAACAGCGTCGTGCTGGCCGGCACCACCGGCTCATGCGCGGCCGGCGCCTTCAGCGGGCGCATACGCGCGCCATCCGCTTCGACCAACACCGCATCCACGCCCGGCAGGCGGCTGATCGCCTCAACGGTGTCAATCGGCACTCCCGGTGCTTTGTCCTCGATGTCATCGGTGGGGCCTGTGATCAGCACATGGCGGTGGATAGCCAGGGCAGCGGTCAATTCAAACGGCAGGTAGGTCAGTTGATCGAGGCGCAAGTGGCACGGCGCCAGGCGGGTTTGAGTGGAAAAGATGCGCGTCGTGGACGTGGTGACCACGTGCCAGCCCGCAGCGGCCAACTCTTGCGCCAGGCGAAACATGGCCGTGGTCTTACCGCCAGCGCCGGTGAAGCTGACGAGTTCGCGGGGGGCAATTCGCAAGGCCACATGGAGATTCACAGGTGCGTGTTGCCGTTTATTGAGAGTGGTCCGGTGAGTGATCCGCTGCTAAGGATGGCTTCCAGGACGCCGCCCGCCACAGCCAGTGATTTTTCCGAGATGGTGAAACAGTAACTGACGTCATCCCGTGGATCCAGGTCGCCAATTTTGCGGCCGATCTGCACGAGCAGGGATGGGTGAACGAGGCCGCGTAACACACCCGGAAAGAGCGCTCGCACCGGGATTCCCTGTTCGCTGGCCGGCTGCGGACTGACGCGTGCCAGGATTTCGCCGGCTTTGATGTGTTCGCCAACCGCGCGCAGGGGAATGACATAGCCTTCGATGGGCGCACGCAGTACCCGGGTGGCTGTGTAGCCTTCGATTGGGCCGGGCGTGCCAGTGTCTGGCAGCGCCTGACCCTTCCACAGGACGCGGCCCAGGGTGTGGCCGCGGTGGGTCTCCACAATCGCGTGACAGTCATGGGCCGCCGTGAACCCGGGGCCGAGGGCAATCACGAGCGGAGCGTCCGTGATCTGCGTGCCGCTATTGGCTTTCGCCATGATGGCATCCACGACGACGGTCGGTGTCAGTTCTGCCAGCAGCCCAGGGTCAGGCGTCACGAGCAGCGGCAGCACATCGTCGCTCAAGGCCGCCCTGGCCGCGGCCAGGGTGTGTACTCGCCGTGCGGTGATCCCTTCCACCGTGGTTTCGCCTGCATACACCGCCTCGGCGAAGCAGACGGCCCGGCGCACGCACAAGGGTTGCGCCAACTCGGTCATGACGACCTGGAAGCCGCAGCGCCACAGCCGGTAGGCGACTCCCGATCCCAAATCTCCCGCGCCTTTGATCAAAACGATCCCAAACCGCCCTGGGGTGAGTGGGGTCTTACGCATGGGGTTCCACGCGGCGCAGCGCGCGCCATACCCGCTCTGGCGTCAACGGCAAGTCGTTGATCCAGACGCCGGTGGCCGCATGCACGGCCGCCACGATGGCCGGCGCCGTGGGGATGAAGGGCATTTCTGCCATGCCGCGCGCGCCCAGGGGGCCTTGCGGGTCGGGAATTTCCAGGATCACCGGCTCCACCACATCGGCCACATCCGCGATGGTCGGAATCAGGTAGGTGCTCAGGCGGCTGGTCAGCACCTGGCCATCCTTCTGCTTGAACTCCTCCAGCAGAGTCCAGCCCTGCGCCTGCGCCACCGCGCCCTCGATCTGGCCGGCCACCTGCTGCGGGTTGATGGCCTTGCCCACATCGTTGACCGAAACCAGGCGGCGCACGGCAATGTGGCCGGTCTCCATGTCCACCTCTACCGCGGCCGCCTGCGCGCAGTAGCCGTAGGTGATATTGGGATCAGATGCGCCCGTTTCCTTGTCGTAGGCGGTGGTGGGACGCGGCACGTAGCGCTGTCGCACGATCACCGGCCGATCTTCCTCAGCCTGCCATAAGGCCAACGCCTGTCGGGCGGCCGCGATGATGGCGTTGCCGGCCATGAACGACATGCGGCTGGCCGAGGTGCTGCCGCTGTTGTCGGTTTGCGCGGTGTCCGAAGCGATCAACTCGACCCTTTCCAGCGGCACCCCGATGACCTCTGCCGCCACCTGACACATCAACTGATGCGCGCCCTGCCCCACATCGGCCCCGGCATGATAAACGACGACCCGCTCCACCCCTGTCTGCCCGTGCAGTTCCACGGTGGCAAAGCACTCATCCACGAAGCCCAGGCTGAAGCCGACATTTTTATACGACAAGGCCAGACCGATGCCACGGCGCCTGTTACCGTCATCAGCGGCGGCATCTAACGCAGTCTGAAAACGATCTGCTGGCGCCGTGGCCTGCGGGGAGACAGAGCCAGGCTGCCAGCCGCTCGCCATCCGCACCCAACCGGCCTCTGTGGCACAGCGTGCCAGCACCTCCGGCGCCGTACAGCCGGCCGGAACCCGACTGCGGGTAGCCAGGGTCGAACCTTCGTGCAGCACATTGCGCGCCCGGAACTCCACGGGATCAAGGCCCAGCGCCTCGGCCAGGTAGTTCATCTGCATCTCGGCCGCAAAATGTCCCTGCGGGCCGCCAAAGCCCCGAAACGCGCCGGATGGCACGTTGTTGGTGTAGACGGTGCGCGCATCCACGGCCACGTTGGGAATGTCGTATGGCCCCAGGCACATCAGCGTGACATTGCCCAGCACTTTGGTGCTGGTGTAGGTGTAGGCGCCGCAGTCACTGGTCAGGTCCACACTGGCGGCCAGCAAACGGCCGTCGCGACTTGCGCCCCAGCGCGCCTTGATGACCATCGGATGGCGCTTGTGGTGCCCGATGATGGACTCCTCGCGGCTCCAAACGATCTTGACCGGCCGCTGGATGCCGCGCTGATGCAGACGCCAGGCCGCCAGCGCCAGGACGATCTGCACCGACATGTCCTCACGCCCGCCAAACGCGCCGCCGATGGCCGGATAGATCACCCGCACCTGCTCCACGGGCAGCCCCAGCGCGTGCGCGATCTCCTTGCGGTCCTCATGCACCCATTGGCCGGCCACGACCACCGTGACAAGGCCAGACTCGTCCACGGTGGCGACGCCGGCCTCCGGCTGCAAATAGGCGTGTTCTTGCGCATGGGTGGTGTAGGTCTGTTCGATCACCACAGCGGCCGCGGCCAGTGCGGCTTCGACATCGCCGCGGCGGATGCGGTAGCTATGCACGACATTGCCGGGTCGCTCTGGATGAACGTTGGGGCTGTCCGGCCGCATGGCTTGCAGTGGATCGGTCACAAGCGGCAGGTCCTCATAGTCAATCTTGATCAAGGGCAGGGCCGCAGCGGCCTGTGCGGCCGTTTCAGCTACCACCACGGCTACCTGGTCGCCTACGAAACGCACAATGTCACTGCCGGCTTGGGTGTTTACGTCATCCAGCGGTCCGCAAAGCACGGGTTGGTCCGCAATGATCAGGCCATACGCGTTGTGCGGCACATCGCGGGCCGTCAGAACCGCGACCACGCCGGGTGCGGCCGCGGCTGCGGTCGTGTCCAGGGCGCGGATGCGGGCATGGGGTCGCCCGGCAAAGAGGATTTTCATCCACAGTTGATCTGGCAGGTCAATGTCGCCAGGATAGCGCGCCGCGCCCGTTACTTTCGACCAGGCGTCTGCGCGTGGATGACTGCTGCCTACTGCGCGCATGGGCACTCCGTGGTTGGTCGGGTAGGGTTGGACTGATAGCGCCTGCTTGCGGCGAATTTAGGATGGCTGTGACTGTTTGCTGACACTGAGAATCGCCTCGACAATTTTCGCATAGCCAGTACATCGGCAGAGGTTGCCGACCAAAGCCTGTTCGATCGCGCTGCGGTTGGGGGCCGGGTTTTCGGCCAACAGGCGGGTGGCAGACATCAGCAGGCCGGGGGTGCAATAACCGCATTGCACGGCGCCGGCCGTGACAAAAGCTTGTTGCACGGCGTGCAGTGTGTGGGGCGCCTCGGTCTGTCCGTCGCGCCCGGCCAGGCCTTCCACGGTGGTGACAGTGCAGCCGGCCGCGGCCGGCGCCGGCACCAGGCAACTCATCACCGCCGCGCCGTTGAGTAGGACTGTGCATGCGCCGCATTCGCCCTCTGCACAGCCTTCTTTGGCGCCGGTCAGGTGAACGCCGCCATCTGCGGCCGGCGCGCGCAGCACATCCAGCAGGGTCTTGCCGGTCGCATGGTGGACGCTAACCGGTTGTCCGTTGAGTGTAAAGTGTACCGGGCTGGCAGTCGTGAAGCCAGCCGACACCGTTGGCGCCGCGGCATGGTTTTGCGCTGCGTCCGGACCGAGTGTGACTGGGGTGGCCGGCCATCCGTCCCGTTCTCGTCGGGTGTGCAGCACGCTGAGCGCGCGCCGCGTCAGGACTTCCACCATGACCCGGCGGTAGTCGGCGCTGGCGCGCACATCATCAATGGGACGGCTGGCGGCCGCCGCCAGGGACGCGGCGTGCTGAATGGCCGCTGCGTCCAGGGTTGAACCGACAAGCGCCTGCTCGGCCTCCGTAACGCGCAGGATGGTCGGCGCGACGGCGCCCAGGGCAATGGCGGCCTGACGCACCTGGTTGCCATCCCAGTGCAGCACGACCGCCACATTGACCAGGGAGATGGCCTGAGCGCGGCGCAGCCCGAGCTTGAGAAAGGCGCCGCTGGCCTGCGCAGTGAGGGCGGGGAAGGCGATGTCAAGCAGGAATTCATCAGGCGCCAGCGCGGTGCGTCGCACGCCCTGGAAGAACTGCGCGCATGTCAGCGTGCGCGGCCCGCGGTGACTGAGCAGGGTGATGGTCGCGTCCAACGCCCACAGCGGCGTGATGGTGTCGTTGGCCGGGGACGCGGTAATGACATTGCCGGCCACAGTGCCGCGGTTGCGGATTTGCGGCGCCCCAACCTCCCAGCAGGCACGCGCCAGGGGAAAGGCATGGTGTACCGCCAGGGGGGACGTGACAATCTGGTTGTGGGTGACGAGCGGGCCGAGGTGTAGCCAGCCGTCGTTATCCAGCCGCACAGTCGCGAGGTCGGGGATGCGCGCGATGTCAATCAGAACCCGCTGTGAGCGCACACCGCGCGCCAGTTCGAGCAGGAGGTCGGTGCCGCCGGCGATGATGCGAGCGTCGTCACCGTACTCAGCCAGGAGATCAAGCGCCTCAGCCAGGGTGGCGGGCGCCAGGTAGAGATTCCAGGTGGAAGAAGTCATAAGTTTGTTCTGAGGGGCGCCGCGCCTCAAGCGTAGCCGTCAGCAAAGGTGTCAATCATCAGTTTGACATCACCCATCGGGTACAGAATGGGACAGGTGCAGCCGTTGGCGACATACTCGCGCACCTTTTGTCGTGCCTCGTCGGGCGTTCCGGTGGCGCTGATTCGCAGGACCAGGTCATCGGGGACGAATTTCATCGCTGCGCGCACCTGCTCATGCGTGGCCGGCCAGCCGAGGATGCTCTGGATCTGGGTCACCACCTCGGGCGCAACACCGCTGGCCTTGGCGATGTGGGGTTGCTGGGCCAGGTATTGCGTCAGTAATTCTTTGGCGCCATCAATGGCCTGCCGGCGATCGGTATGCACGGAGCAAACCACCAGTTGCGGCCGGTCAATGTCTGCCAGGCTGCGACCGACGCGCTGCGCCCCTTCTGCCAGGGCGGTCAGGGCCGGTGTGTTGTACTCTGGCGGCACGCAGTAGTTGAGCACGACACCGTCAGCTATCTCACCGGCCAGCTTCATCATCTCCAAGCCGGTTGCGCCGATGAACATCGGCACATGACGTGGTTCGTGACGCCCGTGTACGACATCGAGTTCGATGCCCGTCACGTGGTGAAACTCACCGTGGAAGGTGACCGTTTCCATACGCAGCAGGCGGCGCATGACTTCGATCGTTTCACGCATGGCCAGGAGAGGTTTGCGTCGCTCGATGCCGACATTCTTGGCCAGGGGATCCCACCAGGCGCCGATGCCGCAGATGATACGATCGGGCGCCAGGTCATCGAGGGTCAGGAAGGTGGCGGCCAGCAGGCCAATGTTGCGCGTCCAGTTGTTGATAACGCCGGAGCCGATCTTGATGCGCTTGCTGACCGCTGCGAAGGCGGCCATCGGCACGATGGCATCGCGTACCAGGCGGGATTCCGCCTGCCAGACGGCTTCGAAGCCGCGCTCTTCGGCGTACTTGACGTACTCCATTCCTTCACGAATATCATGTTTGTCTTGCAGGTAAAGGGCTACGCGATCTGGCATTGAATGACCTCCATTGGATGACCCCTAGCAGATGACTTTTAGCAGATGACTTCTCTCAGATGACTTCTCTCAGATGACTTCTATTGGGCGTGAACTCTATTCTACCAGCGAACCTTTGGCAAGTCAACCTGTATCGTTTGCGCGGGTGCATTTCAGTCCTGGGACATAGCCCACGCAGGTGGCTTCGCAGTCGTTGCAGCGACTTGCAGTCGCCGGGCCTGCGCCGCCGGCAAACAAACGTTGCCCGGAGATAGTCTCCGGGCAACGTTTGTTTGCTGTCACCTATGAGGGAATTTTCACGCTGATTACTTGCGCTACGTCGCTCATGAACGCAACTACCGATCAGGCGGGAGACTACTCAGGATCGTAACGGCGCGTGAGGCCAGGCGCAGCCATCAATTTGGCCAGGGCCTCTTTCTGGATTTGCCTGACGCGTTCGCGCGTCAGCCCCACGTGCTTGCCGATCTCAGACAACGTGTGTTCATGGCCGCCGCCCAGGCCAAAGCGCAGGCGCAGAATCTCGGCCTCGCGTCGATCGAGGTGGGCCAGTTCCCGATTGAGCGCCTCGTACAGGAGTGAGCGGTAGGCTTGATCCACCGGCTCGGCCGCGTGCGTGTCGCTGAGCCGATTCATCAGCGTCCACTCGCTCTTGTCATCGCCATCGCCAGCGACCGGCGCATTGAGCGATGCCGCCTGCATGTCTCCCAACCGCAGGGCGTAGCTGACCTGTTCGGCTGCCCAGCTCAGGCTCTCGGCGATCTCTTCGGTGGATGGATCGCGCCCCAGGCGCTGTGACAGGCGGTCGCGTGTTTGGTAGATTTTACTCAACTGTTCGACGCGGTAGGATGGCAGGCGAATGGTACGACTTTGGTTGGACAAGGCACGCGTCACGGCCTGGCGAATCCACCAGACGGCGTAAGTGCTGAACTTGGTGCCTCGACGCCAGTCGTACTTTTCCACGGCCTGCAACAGGCCGGCCATGCCTTCCTGCACCAAGTCCTCTGTTGGCAGGCCCAGGCTCTGGTAGCGTCGGGCGACACTAAAGACCAGACGCAGATTGGCCAGGACTAGATCCTGACGCGCCCGTTCGCCCTGGTGCTGTTGTGTCTCTAATTCGCACCGCTCTGCCTCGCTGATGGCCGCTCGGCTGCGCAGGTTCTGGCGGGCCATCTTCCCGGCCAGCATGTGCTGCGCCAGCAGGCGTTCCCTGTGAATATCGAGTAACGGGGTTTGGGCGATCTGTTCCGCATATAATCCCATGCAGCCACCTCTATCTCTTGCCCACAATTCAACGCTGCGTATCCAGGTCTACGATGGTGATCAGACAGTGGTTTCTGATCATTTTGCGCTGCTATCAGCAAAAATTGTAGCACATGTGGACAATTTCACTGTAGCATGTCTTCCAAAAGCAGAGAGGATGTAGCTTACGTGGTGTGTGACAGATGGTTGACGGATTCGGAAAACACACAGGCGCCCTCTTTGGGTGACCGAAGATGGGCGCCTGTGCAGCAATACTCGTAGACTTCCGAAGTCTTCAAGACTCCGGAAGCCTGGCTTAGTTTCTTTTAGAAGCTGTAACGCACGGTGTAGGTGATCTCCGTCGTGTCGTCGGCCTTCACCGGCACGCGCCATTCGATCGTCTGGGCGTTTGGCTTGCTGTAGCTCTTGTCGCTGGCTTGCACGATTTCCCACTGGCTCCAGCGGTACAGGTGCTCCACGACACGCACTTCGACGGCGCTCTCCTTGCGATTGCGCACGACGATCTTGAACGTCTCTTCGACGACCTTGTCGCCCAGGCGCTTGAAGTCGGTCTGCGTGCGTTCGCCGACAATGTCGAACGCATCGCCCACATACAGTTGGATCTTCTCGCCCTTGGGCGTGTGGTCAATGGAATCTTCGCCAATCAACAGCGCCGCGCCGTCCTCATCCGGCTTGAAGATGCGCACCACGCCTGCCGGCAGGGGTGCGTCCAGGTTGTTCTTCTTACCGGTGAAAAACTCCAGCATGGCATTGACCTTCGTCTGCCCCGTGCTGCCGTAGGCCTGATCGAACACCGGGCCGTAACCGCCGAAGCTGATGCCAGAACCGTCGTAGACGAAGAACGTCGTCGTGGTGATGCCGGTGCTGGTAACAAATTCGATCTGCTTGGTCTGGTTGTTGCGCACCGTGACCGGACGGTTGACCTCGTACAGATGATATTCGAAGAAACCCCGCTCGCTGACCTGCGGGCCGGGGGCGGCGCGTGGCGCTTCCACCGCCGCGTAATCCATCACCTTCTGCACACCCATGTTTGCGGCCCGGGCAATGTCGCCGGCCACCAGTTTGAGCTTGGCATCCTGGTAGGTGATGCCGCTGCGGTTGTCCAACGTGACCCAGCCGTTGAGGTCGAGGGTTTTTTCGTTCTTGGCCAGCAACAGCACATAGTTGGCTCGCCAACTGATGCCGTGCGTCAAGTAGGTGACATCGGTTGTATGGATGCCGGCCTTGTCAGTGTCCACCGTCCACACCAGGGTGGGGCGGGTAATCAGGCCTTCAGGCAGAGCCGGGAAGGTGAAGGTGCGGATCTGTTCGCGACGTAGAACCGTCACCTTGCCGTCGTCCGCCATCAGGATGACGTCGCTGCTGCCATTGAGCAGCTTGCCCTGGTAGACGCTGCCGTCTTCGGTGATGACCTCGATAGGCTGGTCAATGTACTTTTCCAGAAGCTTTTCCGCGCCCACCAGATCATACTCGTAGTTTTGTTCCAACACGTGTGTGCCGGTCAGTGAAGTGCGGGAGGAGAAGCGGACACTGGTTGGGTCAATCAAAGCGGCCACATCGGTGTAGCGAATTTCGTTCAGGCCCAGGGTCAAGGTCAACGGTCGCGTCTCCTTGACCAGGGCTAGGTCCTGGTTGTACACAGTCAACTCAACGGCCCTGCTCCCGGTATCGGGGCCGCTGTTCTGCCAGGCCGGGGTCGGCATGACAGTCGCGAGGAGAAGCACAACGGCCAGGAGGGTGGCTGCGGTGCGTTGTCTGAAAAATCGTCTGCTTGGTGCTAACATGATGCACTCCTTTTGCTATTCGTGGCAATGACACGGGCGTCACGTGCGTCCGCGGCTGAAGGTCAGCGTTTGCTGCCTGGGAGACGGGCACGGCAGGTGAAAGGTTCCAGTGGGGCGCGGTCACCGCTTGTGGGCCGGGTTCCCTACTGCGGTGAGTTGGAGAGTTGAATGAGCAGATAGCCCACGCCAGGCTCGCTGCGGATGATCTGCGGGTGGGTCGAGTCCGTTTCGATCTTTTGGCGCAGGCGGTAGATGCTGGCGCGCAGGATGGTCACGTCTTCTCGATACTCCGGCCCCCAGACCGTGCTCAGGAGGTAGCTATGCAGCAAGACGCGGCCGGGGTGGCTGATAAATTCGGCTAACAGGCCATACTCGGTGGGCGTCAGATGTACCTCGCTGCCAGCGACCATGACCTGGCGCTTGCCCAGGTCAACGCGCAGGTGCCCACTTTCAAAAACGCCGGCCGCTGCCGGCCGCGGTTCTGGATGGTAGCGCCGCATGACCGCCTGAATTCTCGCCAACAGCTCACGCCGACCAAACGGCTTGGTCAGGTAGTCATCGGCGCCCAGTTCCAAGCCGCGCACCTTGTTGTCCTCCTCTTCCCAGGCCGTGATGATGATGACCGGGATGTCGCTCACCTGGCGCAAGCGCACCAACACATCAAAACCATTCAAGCCGGGCAGCCCCAGGTCTAACAGAACCAGGTCCACGCCGGGTTGCTGCGCGATCTGCAAACCTTCCAGGCCGTCACCGGCTGTCAGCACGTGATAGCCTGCTAACTGCAAAGTTGTGCGCAGTAGTTGTAGCACGCGCGCTTCGTCATCAACGGCGAGAATGGTCTGTTTGGTCATGGGATGACTCTCATCCTTTCTGGGCACTGATGCGAGATCAATCGTGTTTAACTCTCGTTCCTAACCACGCGTTCATTGTAATCCCAAATTGCCTGCGGCGCAACTCAATCGGCAGCACAGTCCGCTCGCTCGTCCAAGGCGCAGACACAAAAAAGAGAGCCGGCCCAAGACGACCGACTCTCTTCACCTACCCAGACTGCATGGTACCCCAGAGGCGGCTCGAACGCCTGGCCTTCTCCTCCGCAGGGAGACGCTCTAATCCACTGAGCTACTGGGGCATCTCGACTGACAGACAAAATTGTAGCACAAAGCCGCAGGGGCGCCAAATTTGCAGGGGCCGCCGGTATGGGCCGACAAGAGCAGCCGCTGGAACTGGTAGGGCTTGTTTCATTCGTGAACAGCGCGCTCACCACGACACCCGAAACGTACTTGTCCATACCTGCGTACTGAGAACGGCCGTCAGGTAGGATGCAATGCCAGGCTGACCGGCGCGCTGCCGGCGCAGAAGGTCAGCCACGGCTGCCGCTTGAAACAGGCCGTGCTGGCGCAGGGACCGACTGCTGATGGCGTCGGTTGCCCACGCGGGCAAGCGTGGCTGTTGCCACCACAGGCTGTGCGGCGATGCCAGGCCTTGTTTGCGACGCTGCACGATGGCCGCGGGCAGCAGTGGGGCCAGTGTCTTGCGCAGCAGCCATTTCTCCGGCTGTCCCCAGGCCTGGCGCCACATCTCAGGCCAGCCCATGACGGCCTCCCACAGGTGATGATCCAGGTAGGGCACCCGCGCTTCCACACTGTGTGCCATGCTCATGCTGTCCACTTCGGTGTTGATGAAATCAGGCAAGCGGGTTTGGGCCTCCAACGCCTGCATCTGTCCCAGGCGTGAGCTGGCCGGCGGGTGCAGCAGAGGCGCCGTCGCCTCTCCAGCCGTGTGCATATCTGGGTTGAGAAGGTCGGCAACATTCAGGTTGCCGATCTGTTGCCACGCCTGGTAACGTGCATGCAGGTCAGCCGTGGCCCCTAAGGCGAGGACGCGCCGTGCAGCGGGCGAAAGCCATGCACCGGGCAGGCGGCCGGCCTGACGGCGCAGCGGAGCCGGCAGGCGCTCCAGGCTATGCGCCAGGCGCTCGCCGCGGTACCAGCCATAGCCAGCAAATAGCTCATCGGCCCCTTCCCCGGTCAGGATTACTTCGATGCCGACCGCATGGCAGGCCGCGTAGAGCCGGTAAAGGGGCAAGAAGGTGGCCGAGGCCAGGGGTTGTTCCAGATGACTGACGGCAGCCGGCAGTAGGTCAAAATCGGCCAGGGTAAAGGTGATGGCGTGATGTTCGCTGCCGAGGTGGCGCGCGGCCAACTCAGCAAATGGCCGTTCGTTGTACTGCGGCGCGCCCGGCACCTCGAAGCCGATGCTGAAGGTGTGTACGGTCTGGCCGTGCAGCCTGCGCATCAGGGCCACCAGCCCGCTGCTGTCCAGGCCACCGCTGAGCAGCGCGCCAACGGGAACATCGCTTTGCAGGTGACTCGCCACCGCGTCGCGCAGCAACTCGAACAAGCGCGCGCTGGCCTCCGCCGTGGTGCGCGGCGCTTGACTTTGCACGGCGGTCGGCAAATCCCAGTAGCGTCGCTGCTGCACCTGGCCGGTTCTGGCTTGCACAATCACCAGGTGCGCCGGTGGCACCTTGAAGATACCGTGGAAGAGGGTTTGCGGGCCGGGCACAAAGCCCCAGATCAAGAGCTCATGCAGCGCGTCGGTGTTGAGCCGCCGCGGCGCCGTGGGGTCGGCCAGCAGGGCCTGGATGGTGGAGGCAAAGCGCAGGACGCCCTGGTGTTCGACATAATAGAGTGGCTTGATTCCAAAGCGGTCGCGGGCCAGCAGGAGCTGCGCCTGCTTGGCATCCCACAGCGCGAACGCGATCATGCCGCGCAAGCGACCAACCATGTCGAGGCCCCAAGCCCGGTAGGCATGCAGCAGGACCTCTGTGTCGCACGTTGTGTGAAAATCGCAGCCGGCCGCGGTCAAATCACGGCGCAGGGCAGGGTAGTTATAGATCTCGCCATTTTGCACGACGGCCAGGTGACCGCCGTCCGTGACCATCGGCTGATGTCCGCCCGTCAGGTCCATAATGCTCAAGCGCCGGGCGCCGAGGCCGCACTCATCGGTCAGGAAAATCCCGCTATCGTCCGGCCCGCGGTGCAGCATGGTGGCCAGCATCCTCTCCAGTTGTTCCTGGCCGACGGCTGGCCCGGGGCGCAGGCGCACAATCCCGGCGATCCCGCACATCTAGCTGAGACCTGACGCCGGTGCAGACACGTCCTCCGGCGGAAAGCGGACCATCACGACAAAAGGTTGATAGTCCTCTGCGGCTTCGAAGTAGGGATGCTGATCGAGCGTCAGCCAGGCGTGGCCGCCCAAAGCCTCACCACGCCGGCGGGCGCCAAAGACAATGGTGACCGGTAGGCCGCAGCGGCGCAAGAAGTGGTAGCGCAGCAGCGAGCGCCGCAGGCAGATGCCCAACGGTGAGGCGATGTGCAGCACGGCGATGGCATCAGCCAGGCGCCGCACGCGCGCCGATGGCAGAGTCAGGTCAATTGCGGTCGGGGTCAGGCCAGCCAGGAACAGGGGTAACGGGGCGCCGGTCATCCGTGCATCGAGATGCTGACTCATGCGCCACATCTCCCACCCCAGGCGCCATGCGGACGGTCGCGGCAGGGCCATGAGCAGCGTCAGCGCCACGTCGGCTGCGCGGCGCAGGCGACGCCCGACACGGCTGCGGTTTTCAGCGGGCAACAACAAGGCCCTCATTGGCCAGCCCCTGAGCCAGCTCGATCAGGTCTTGCGTCACCTCAGCGACCTGCTCCGGGATGTTGCAGGCCGCCGCCAGGGCCGTGCCCCACTGTTCCAGGGCGGTCTGGCCGTCCAGATGCTCCCAGAGCCAGGTTCCGGTTTGGTTGAGGGAGTAGTATTGCCCGCTGTTGAGATGGATCAAAATTGCCTCGCTGGCCACGACCTGGTGCGTGGCATGGGTCGCCCGCATCAGAACACTGCCAGACATAATCTTGGTCATGTGATATCCTGGTTACTTGATCTGTGAGTAACGCTGGGCCAGATTAGTGTTTGCCGTTGTCGGGCGATGCCGGTACCTGCAACATGAACTCGTCGAGCGACTCTGCCGCGAGCGCCACATCTACGAGCTGTTCAAGTTGGTCGGCGTTGAGCTGCTGCAGTCTGATTTGGATACTCGGTGGCGCGATCTGGAAGCGCACCCGCACCAGGCGCAGCAGTTGACGGAGAGCACCTTGCTGCATGCCTTGCTGCATGCCTTTCAGCATCCCTTGCTGCATCCCTTTCAGCATCCCTTTTTCCATGCCTTCGACCAGACCCTGCTCCAGGATCTCTTGATACCAGGGCGATTCGCGCAAGACGTTCATATCCCACCTCATGATCTGTTGTACTACCGGGATGTCTAACACAAAACTGGCGAAAAAGGCCAGGAGCGGCTCCAGATCGCTCAGTTTTTCATCTTGACGTAACATGTCCAATGCACGGATGACAACCTGCGGTTGGGCGCCATCACGCAGCACCGGAGTAAAGGGAAGAAGTGCTGGCAGAGGTCGCTGCAAAACGAGGTTGACATCCACCGTCCACAGATTGATGACCCGGTAATCCTGCCGCGCGTGCAATCCCATGAACTCAGACTCGTAACGTTCAGGCGCCTCGACGCCCTGCTTGGACGGCAAGATGTTGATCAATACCGGAAACACCGGTAGATGGAACGTCTCTTCTGCCAACCCAGCATAGGCTCGCATCCGCCGCGGCAGGCCAGGCTTGTAGCGTATTTGCAGTTCCGTCAATTGCAGGAACTCGCCCTGCTCAGGGCTGAAGCAGCGCATCAGCACATCGCTGGCGCGACTGATCCACTGAAACTCACTGGTGACCACTTCGCGTGCCACCACATCGTTGCGCTGCGTGACCCATTGCGCCCAGGCGTCCGGAGCAAGGCTGATCAGGCGTTTGCCGCCAATATCCGCTACTTTTGGCATGATGTCCCTCGAGTGGCTGGTGCATACCTGGCTGACAACGGAAGTATAGGACGTTTGCCATCATTCGTCAATCCCGCGGGGTCATGCAGCAGGGCTGTTGGCGAAGACGGAACACGGCGCACCGGAAGTGAGAGACGACCTTATTTTGCATGCCCTCTTTTCGTTGCTATACTGGCCCTCATGCATGCAAATTATCGTTTACGACATGTGATCGTCCAAATCCAGACCGCCGACGCCGGCATTGCTGAGCGCATCGGCGTCATTTTTGGCCCCTTTGCCAGCGCCGACGGTGCGCCTGATATCATGGTGACGCTGCACCGGGCCGCTGTGCTTCCGGCCATGCCGACAGGCACGCCCGTGACGTTCGAGGAAGGGCGCCTGGCCTATTTCCTGCATGACCAACGCCTGATCGCGCACTTCACGCAGTGGGGGCAACTGCGCATTGACCTGAACACCCTGCGCTTCGAAGCCTTTCTCAGCGAAGCCTGCCTGGCCACTTACAGCGTGCTTGAGGACATGGTGATCATCGGCCTGGCGCCGCTCTTGCGTCGGCGCCGATTGTTCACCGTCCACGCTTTTGCCGCGGCCCGTGCAGGCCGCGCCGTGCTGATCATTGGTGACATTGGCGCTGGCAAGACCACGACCGGCATCAGCCTGCTGCGCGCCGGCTGGTCGCTTCTGTCCAACGACAGCCCGCTCCTGGCCGCCGACGGCTCTGATCTGGAAGTGGTGGCTTATCCGGGCCTCCTGAGTGCCTTCGACGATAGCCTGGCGCGCTTTCCTGAGATGGCGCCCATCCTGGCCGATCCGCTTAGCCCATTGGGTCACAGCCGCCAGAAGCGCACCTTTGCGGCTGAGCGCCTCTATCCTGGCGTTTGGACCAAGACCGCCGCGCCGGCCGCGCTCTGTTTTCCCCAGATCACACCGGGGCTGATGATCAGCGCGCTCGAGCCGCTCAGCGCACAGCAGGCGCTGCTGGCCATGATCCCACAGAGCATCGAGAACTGGGATAAGCCGCTCATTCCTCAGCATCTCTCCATTCTCGGTCATCTGGCCGAAGCGGCGCCTGCCTTCCGCCTGCTCCTGGCGCCCGATGTCGAGGCATTGCCGGCGCTGTTGAGTCGTATGCTGCCGGGCGCTCAGTAGGTACCGTATCGGGGCATCCAGACGGAAGTCCGCAGACTTCCCAAGTCACTCAGGCGATGGCCTCGCCAGGTTTGCGTTTGTGGGTGTTGTCGTTGAAATTGACCACGCGGCGCAGTGCTCGATTGCCCAGGCGGCGTAACGTGTCTGAACGACGCAATGACCGGAAAATCTGGTCCTTGAGCCATCCTTCTGCGTAGAAATGAAAGAAATCGTGACGCCAGCGCCAGCGCAGCAGCGCGTAGTAGGGCGCCAGCAGCCAATGGCCCTGGCTGCGTCCCACAAACAGGATGTTGCACACATCGGACATCACTTCGCCCTGGCGGGTATCAACCCAGGGCGTGTTGCCCTTGTGAATGTCGAACTCAGTCCAGCCCTCCTGCGTGGCAGGCGGCACGTATCCCCGCGCCAGGGCATCAGGCCACAGGGGAGTGTCGGGGTATGGCATGTAGATCGCCACTGAGCAGCGCGCTTTCTGGTTGATGCGCGCCACCTCGGCGATCACGCGGAATGTCTCCCGCCGCTCCAGCTTTTCTTCAGCTGGCAGCCCCAGGATGAAGCTCAGGTTCGCCTCGATGTGCGGTGCATATTCGGCCAGGTTGCGCATGCCCCACACGATCCATTCGGCCTTCTGGTCCTTATTGATCGAGTCGAGCACCGCCTGACTGCCGCTCTCTGCGCCGATGTTGACCCACTGACAGCCAGTCTGCTGCATCCACTGCACGAATTCGGGCTTCAGTAACTGCACACGCACCTGGCCACTCCAGGGCATGTGTACTTTTTCGATCAGGCGCTGCATCTGTTTGATGCGGCCGAACAGATAGTCATCGGCGTAATCAACGGCATTGACTCCGTAAGTGTCTCGCAGCCAGTTGATCTGCCGTACGATGAACTCATCCGAATGTTGACGCCAGGTGCGCTTCATCACCACTTCGTTGTAGCAGAAGCCGCAGCGGAAGGGGCAGCCCCGGCTGATGTAGACCGGAATCGCCTTGTCATACGGCCCTGATTGCAGGAAATAGGCCGGAATGTCGGCCACCAAGTCCCAGCGCGGCGTGAAGTCGTCCAGGTTCTGAATGAAGGGGCGCTCAGGATTGGTGACCACGCGGCCGTCGCTGTTTTTCCAGGCCAGCCCCCTGATCGTCTCCCAGGCTTGGCCGTTCTGCAGGGCATGCGTAAATTCTTGGGCTGTCTGTTCACCCTCGTTGACGATCACAAAATCCACGTAGGCTTCACGCAGCACATCTGCGGGCATGATCGTGGCATGGACACCGCCCCAGACCGTGGGAATGTTCAGGGCCTTGACCCGTTTGGTTGCCTCGATCGTCGGCTTGAGCTGCGGCCCGGTGATGGTGCTGAATCCGACCCACAGCGGCCGCACGCGCGCCACCTCCTTGACAAAGGTCTCCAGTCCATCTTCCGTCTCGTGCCAGATGCGCACCTCGCAGCCAATCTGCATCAAGGCATCGGCCACGTACATGATGCCAAACGGCGGATACATGTCACGCTGATTGCGGAAATTGATCAGGAAAACTGTCTTGGTCATAGCGTCTCCTTTTCATACCGTGTTGGTGGACGCGGCCACGTTGGGTGAACCGGGCGGGGAGTCAGGCTGACAGGCGAATGCTCAGCCGAAAACCGGTGCCATGCGCATGATAGCGATCGCTGGTTGTGGTAATGCTGGCCGCGCTGCGCACGCAACACCGGGTATGATGCGGGCTGTAGCCCCATGAGCCGCCTTTGACCACGTGAAAGCCGGGTACGGCGGGGTGATACGGGCTGCGCGTCCATTCCCAGACATTGCCGGCCATATCGTAGCAGCCATACGGTGACACATTCTGTGGGATGGCTCCCACTGGCAACGGGGACCCGCAGCGAAAATACCAGCCCGAGCGTGCCCACTCTCGCTCTGGTTTGATGAACAGATTGTACGCGTAGTAACGCAGCTTTACCCAGTTGCCCAAATGCGCCAGCTCCGGTCGCGGATGCTCCTCGCCCCACGGGTAGGTGCGACCGTCATGGCCGCGGGCCGCCTTTTCCCATTCCTCTTCGCTGGGCAGCGAGCAAACCTGGCCGATCTTGTCGCTCAACCAGGCCGCGTAGGCCAGGGCGTCCGTTTGCGTCACATCTGCCATCGGGTAGTCAGCCATCGCCGGCGGGTAATCGCGACAGGGTGCAAAGCGTCGCAGCCAACCGCGCGGTGGTTCCACCAGGTGATACCAGGTTCCGGGCCAGCGGTAGCCGGTTTCGCCTGCAAAGCGCTGCCACTGCGCCACCGTGACCGGATAGATGGCCAGGGCGAACGTCCCCAGGTTGAGCGTCTGGCGGGGGCGCAGGCTGCGCGTGCCCTCCAGCCGCTCGTAGACAAGCTCCGGGCCGTAGATGAACGGGCCGGCTGGCACCAGGGCAAAGGCGGAATGCCAGGCCGTTGCAGGCAGGTAGATGCGGGGCGGTGGCGCCGTCATACTTCAGTCTCCGCCCGTCCGCTTGATCCTGGCCAGGGTCAAGCCCTGCACGGCCGCGGCCAGCGTGTCCGTCAACGGCACGCCGCCCTGACGAAACGGCGCCAGCAGTGCCATGCTGCCCAGGGCTGCCAGCAATGCGGCGCCAGTGCGCAGCGGCATCGGCAGGGCGTCTGCCTGACCACGCCCCAGGTGCGCCAATGCCAGGCCCGCGGGCAGCAGCCAGCCCCATTTGCTCAGCGGTTGCGGATTCAAGGCCAATTGCAGATCTCCCAGGCGCGCCTGCAGGGCTGACAAATGATGCGTATGGGTGAGCATGGGCACTGCCGCCCAGCGACCTGCCAGATCTGCAGGCAGGAGACCGGCTTTGCCCAGGCCAAACGCAGCCGCAGCCGCAAGGCTGGCGCCAGCCAGACCGGCCAATGTCGCCTGCCGGTCGGCTGTACCTGGCCGGCCGCCGATGAGGCGACCCACCGTCAAGCCCAGCGGCAGCGCCCAGTCCAGATTCAGGCTGCGGAACTCTTCGGCGCGCAGGGCATACGGCACATCGGCCACCGTGGCGGCCAGCGCAGCTGCGCCTGCGCCCTCAATCAGCGCCGCCAGCAGCAGGCCGTCGAGGCCTGGCGTCGCTTTGCTTCCCAGCAGGCCGGTGACAGCCAGGGCAGCTACCGGCGCCGCGGTTGCCACGCTCAGAGCAATCGCTTTCGGCGCATAGCTGGGCGGGAAGCGCTCCTCCAGGTGACTGCGCGGCCGGTCAAGCAGCGGCGTGAGGCTCCACGCGGCTGCCCCACTGGCCACGGTCAACAGCGACGCCCACGGCTCTGGCAGGTCGAGTGCGCCGGCGACGGCCATACTTGCAGCGCCGGCCGCGGCCAGGGCCAGCGCCGATAATTGGTTTTCAGCCCGGAGATTGCTGGCTATGTCATGCTCCTCAGGCTGATGATCGTGCTCATGCCCGTGCTCAGCAGATTCGTGCTGCTGCTGGTGCTGGTGCGTATGGTCGCGCTCGCCCTGTGGGGTGTGCGTACCGGCTGGGTGCTCATGTCCGTGCTCAGCAGACTCGTGCTCATGCTGGTGCGCATGGCCGTGCTCGTCTGGCTGGGTTTGCGTGTCGGCTGCATGGTCATGACCATGCAGGTGGGTGTGGGCCATCGGCCGGAAGTCGGGTCTGCCGGCCAGGCGCAAACCCCGTTCGTGGATCAGCTCGGTCAGCACCATGCCGATGTAGCCGCGCAGGCTGAGCGGTTCCGTGGCATGCACGCCGCGCATGGCGCGCAGGCTAAAGAAGCGCACACCGCGGTCGGCCATGCGTCCCCAGCGGTGGGCCATGCCGTGCTCGTCTTCCATATCCAGTTCGGGCGGTGTGAACTCATGCCCGATGACGACGTTGGGCAGTCGCGCCTTAGCGATGAACCAATCGCCCTTCTGATGGCGACTTTCGGCGAAGAAAACGGGGGTTAGATCGTGCTGCTGCAGGCTGGCGATGGTGGCCTGCATGAACATCTCGTGGCCTAACACATAATTGCCGGCAAACGCCACCAGGCGGGCGCCAAGCTCGGCCGCCTGCGCCAGTGAACGCTCGATGGCGTCCGCTGGCGGCCAGACCAGATGACGCGGGCGTGCCACCGGCTCCAGCCCCGCGGCCTGCGCCTGCGCAAACGCCTGCGGATCAAAACCAACCGTGAGGCCGGCCAGGGCGCGCAAATCGGCATCTATCTGCACATAGGATCGCCCGTCTATCTCCAGCAGACGCACCGGCAGCGCCGGTATGCGCGCGCTGAGTTCCTGGCTGACCTGCGTCAACCAGCGGGTGTCAAGGCTGGTCAACCAGCGGTGGGTTGGAGCGGTTTCGGCGACTGCGGGCAGCGCCACGCTCAGTTGCCCACTCGCCAGCAAGTCGCCCAGGGTCAGTTCGGTGATGGCGATGTGACTTGCGCCATCGTGCCAGAGATGGTGCAGCAGGTCGCTCAACGGCACGCCGCTGCGCATGCTAATCTCCACGCAGTCGTCGTAGTCCACACACAGAGAGATCGTGCGGTTTTGGGCATCCCAATGCCGTCGCTGTTGCAGCCGCGGCAGCGAACCGGCAAGGCTGCCAACCATCAAGGCTGTCCCCAAGAATTGATGTGGTTTCAAGGCATCTCCAGGTTAACGAATCAGGCCCAGGCGCCTGGCGAGCAGGCGCGCCGTGTCCGTGCGCGTGACCGCCAGCGCGCTGCGCCAGACGGCCCAGCGGCCGGCCGATGATGTGGCCCAGCGGGCGGTGGCGCGGCGTTCGCTTATCCCGCGCGCCACACGCTGGCGCATGGTGGTCAGGGGTGGGCGTTGCGAGAGTTGCATGACGCTGTCCGCATCGAGGCTGCCGATGGTCCGGCGAAGATGGGCGGGCAGACCGGCCAGTAGACGCGTTTGGATGTCGGCCGGCACCGGCGCGGCCAGAACCGTCTGCGCCAGGTGATTGGCCGCGGCCAGAAAAGGCGCGGCATGGGTCTGCTGCGCGCGTTGCAGCAGCCAATCCCAGTCCAATTGCGCGGCCAAACGCTGACTGACCACCAGCAGATCAACCAATTGCACCAGTGACGGTTTGCCCATGAGCAGGTGATAGATGAGGTGTACGGCCAGGTGCAGGTAAAGGTCGTTTGCACTCAACGCCTGCGCCGGCTGGCCGTTCACCGTGTGCGCCATCGCGCGCGGCCAGATGCCCGGCGTGATGTCGGTACAGAGGCCAAACCAACATTCCTCAAGCGAACCGTGAGGGTCTACGTGGCGGTCGCCGCTCGTGCTCAGGTATGGGTTTGGCGTGTCGGCGGCGGCCGTCGGCCGTTTGTAGGTACTGGTGTGTTTGGTGATGCCAGGGCCTTCGTCGGCCGCCTTGTGCTTGCCCAGATAGCCCAGGCTGGCGAGGGCCGCGGCGGCCTGTGGGAGGTCAGCGGGTTGGAAGAGCAGATCAATGTCGCTCATCCCGCGCAGGTCGGGGGCCGGATAAACGGCCGCGCTCAGGTAGGCGCCTTTGAGCACGATGGTGGGGATGGCGCGTGCAGCCGTGGCCGCCAGGATTTCGGCCACCTGGCGCTGAATGTCGAGGTTGCGCTGGGCGGTGGCCTGGCGTGTCAGTTGCAGCTTGGCGAGCGCCAACGGCGGGAGGTTGATCTGCCAGGTAGACAGGCGCTCGTGCAGCATGGGCGCCAGGCCCACGATGATGGCCTGCACCACGATGTCATTCCAGGCCAGGTTGGGGTCGTCGAAGGCTTGGGGCGTGGCATCGGTGCGCAGCGCCGCCAGCAGGTGGAAAATTGGACGGCTCATCTTTTCAGGTCGGTGTGAACGCTGAGACAACAAAAGACGAAAGTTGTCATACAGCTTTCGTCTTTTGTTGGTTGCTGATCCTGGATCAAGTGCTCAGAGAGACGCGCGAGCGGGGGAAAGCATACGGACTGGGTTTGCCGGCAACTTTGGTCACTTCTGGCATCGGTTTTGACAACGATGAAGCGACGACCACCGAGTGCCATCACAGCGCCGGCATCTCGAGCACGATTAATGGCTGCTGAAGGTAACGGACTTCAGTTCGTCGTGCTTGATGAGGGTGGGCTTGGTGTACGTCATAGAATGATCCTCCTGGCATGGCTAAGTGCTGGCCGTGACACAAGTCGCGCCCCGGCAGGGCCTGGCGCACAAGGCGGCAGGCAGCGAACTGATCGAATCCTGTGGATGATGGTCCGTGGCTGTGCAATACATCTGACGGATCACCATCATTTTGTTGGCTCAAACTCGTGCGCCGCTCAACGCGTCTCTCTGAGCACTCAATCACTGCGGTCGTACGTTAATCTGCGCAACAAAACTTCCTGAGGATGGGCGTAAGTATAGCGCACACCTTGCAGCCGTGCAAGTACACTATCTTCCGTTTGGGGCCTGCGTTGTGTTGGACAGATGCGCGGCTTGGTGGTATGGTTGCGCCTGATGCCACCCCGATGCTACCCTGATGCTGCCCCGATGCTATCCCGATGCTACCTCATGGAGGAGTCATGCGCTTCGAATTTCATGAGCGGATCACAACCGCAGTCCTGCGCACGAGCGCCTTGCCGGTCGCCGCGCAGCGGGTTGTCTTGTGGGGTAATTGGTCGGTTGATTACTACAACATTTTGGCGGCCCATTGGCCCTCACCGGCGGTCAGGACACAGAACCTCCGTTTTCACTTCGCCAACCTGGCCGATGGGACTGAAGTTGCCGCCCACTGGGACTGGCTGACCACTTATGGTCGTCGCACGTTGACAGGCGAGAGATCCCCCGGTCACGCACTCTATCAGGTTGGCAGAATTCTGCATGCCGTACAAGATTTCTACGCGCACACCAATTGGGTCGAACTGGCGCTGGCCCAGGGCATCTCTGGGCCTGACTTGCCCACCTGGGAAGAGCGGCCGCCTGCATTGTTGCAAAATCTTTATAGCTTTGCTCTGCCTGACTCTGCCGGCTACGACCCGGCCCGCGATCACGCCGCGCTGCACAAAGATGAGCCTGGTTGCCCGGCCGGCCCCCTCGTCTTTGCCTGGACCGCGCAGCTCGCGTGGCGCGCCACCCAATTTTGGTGGTCTTCGCTGCTGTCCTGGCTGCCGCACACCACGCTCCACCGCCTGCCTGGCGCTCGGCCTGGCCCCTGGGCCTGGTTCAGCCGCCGCCTGGTGGAGCAACTCTACATCCGCGACGATCTCTTTCAGGCGCCCGTAGATGGTTTGCCATCCGTTTGAAATGCATCAACGCCTTTCCGCGTTTTGACATCCACCCCGGTTTGTGTAATAATTACACTTGATTCAAACATGAATCATGACGGTTGTTGGCCGCTCGTGCGACGTTGCGACATCGGGTGCAATGACACGGTCTTACAAAGGCGCTCAGTTTGCTGGACGCCTTGGTGGCTTGATGCCACCCTTGACCATCGTGCGAGCTTTCTCGAGGTTTTATGGACGCTTGCTCTACAAAGCGGGTACGTGACGCAGAAACCAATGGGATAGTGTACGACCGGTCCGGCAGGCTGGGTGGCTGAGACGCGTCTTTCTCTGAAAGCACGCGTTCCCCTCTCGCCAGCCCGCAGCCAACCGGTAGCGGGCTTCTTTATGCCCACAGTACCACTCTCCACATGATGATCGGCCCTCAGCGGGCGATCCTGTCTGCGCCAACCAAACCCGCTTAGTCAAGGTAGTCGAATAGTTGTTTGCCGAACGCGCCATACGGTGCGGCGGCGCAACGCTGGGTACATGAACCTGTGCCTGGCGTTTTCATCTGCGCGCACATAAATCATGGGCGCCAGGCAACGCAGCGGTTGGCTGCGCAGACAGAGCATAGATCATTAGGAGGGCACTGGTCAAGTTGCAGACGTTCGCTTCATTCATGCAGTCCCGGTTCCATCGGTCAGCGGAAGGCCATTTGACCGATTTCATGTCCCGTCAGCAGGGCCACCTGATGCTGGGTGGTCGTGTTGACCTGAATGTACTGGCGGCACGCCACGGCACGCCCCTGGAACTCGCGTATCTGCCGCAGATCACGCGTCAGGTGCATGGCATGATGGGATGGGCGGCCCAGGCCGCGCGCGCCACTGCCTATGCAGGGACATTTTTGTACGCGTACGCCACCAAGGCCAATTTTGCGGCCGATGTCGTGCGCACAGCCCTGGAGGCCGGCGCTCACTACGAAACGTCGGCGGCTGCGGACGTGAAGATTGCCCATCACCTCTGGAAGCAGGGCATTCTGAAAGCGGACCGCTACCTGATCTGCAATGGCTCGAAGGAGCCGCATTACACGGACGCCATCCTGCGTCTGCGCCGCGCGGGTCATGCAGCGGTCATTTCAGTCTTGGATGACCTGGACGAATTTGCCGCCCTGCGCACCTGCCCGCTGCCCATGCAGTTTGGCGTGCGCGAGCGGGAGGCTGGTAATCGAGACGGCGCACACCTGGGCAACGATCGTTTTGGGCTGACCGCCGGCGAGATGGCAGACGTTGTCGCCGGACTGGCCGGCACGCCGCACACGCTGGTGATGTATCACGCCATGATCGGCAGCCAGGTTGAGGACGCCGACCATTTCCTGACCACGCTGCGCGCCTCCATTCGCAACTACTGCGAGCTGCGCCAGCGCGTGCCGACGCTGCGTTTCTTCAACTATGGCGGCGGCACGCCCACCTCTGGCTATCGGCTCGATTTTGAGTTCGATTACACGGGCTTCCTCACGCTGCTCATGGAAGAGATGCGCGCGCTGTGCCTGGAATACAGCGTGCCTATGCCTGACCTGGTGGGTGAATTCGGTCGCTACACCGTGGCCAATCACAGTGTCTACCTGTTCGATGTGGGTCAGGTCAAGCGCGGCGCCGAGGGGCAGCCCGATTGGTACCTGATCAACGGCAGCCTGATGGTGTCCATACCGGACAGCGTACTGGTGCCTGACCAGAAATTTGTCACCCTGCCGCTCGATGGCTGGGATCGTCCGCTGCGCGCCGTGCGCCTGGGCAGCCGTCGCACCTGTGACTCAGATGATGTCTACCCCAGGCCAGGCAAGGCGCCGCTCATGCTGCCCGACTCGGGCGTCGGCACGGTGATTGCCATCTGCGGCGTGGGCGCCTACCAGCAGATGATCTCCGGCCGCGGCGGCGCGCATCACTGCCTCAGCCCAGAGCCGCGGCGGATCATCTTCGAGGAGAAAGATGGTCAGTTGGTGCAGCGGGTGGAGGCGGCACAAACGCAAGCCGAACTGATGCGACTGATCGGCTATCAGTCGCCGATGCGTCAGCCGGCGCCGACCGTGCCGATGCATCCATCTTTGTGGCCGACGCCCGTGCCCGCGCGCCGGATCAAGGCACTGCGTCTGCGCCAACGCCCGCAGGTGATACAGGCCGGCATCCCCACCTGACTGCGCGCCGCCATGCTGCCGCTGCGCAGTACCCATCTTGCAAAGAACCAGCCAGACGGCTGGTTCTTTTTCGCTCAGTCCCCACCTCGTCAAGAACCAGCCAGACGGCTGGTTCTTGCTTCGTTCAGTCCCCATCTCGTCAAGAACCAGCCAGACGGCTGGTTCTTTTTCGCTCAGTCCCAATAGGTCAAATAGGGGCGCTGCGCAGCCCACATCTCCGTGAACAAGGCGTCAATTTCGGCCGGTGAGCAAACTGCGGCGGTCAGGGGGTCAAGCAGCAGGGCATAGCGGGCAGCCTGCGCATCGCGGCCTAACAGCGCTTGCACCACCAGCTCATGCACTGCCATGTGCGCCCGATTCAGCGCGGCCAATTGGGGCGGCAAGGGGCCAAAATGGGTGGGGGTCAGGCCGTTACGGTCCACCAACACCGGCACTTCGACGCAGCCGTCGGGCAGGTTGTCAATCAGGCCGTGATTGCGCACGTTGCCGTAGATGACCGCGGCCTTGCCCGACTCCTGTGCTTCGATGATGTCGGCCGCGTACTCTTCGCTGCGCGCCAGGCTGATCTCGCCCTGCCCGGCCAGCAGCGCGCGGACGGTTTCATCGTTGGCCTGACGCCAGCGCGGCCAATTGTTGGCATAGAATCCGGTCTCGCCCCGGTAGCCGGGCCGCGTGTAGCGCTCGACCAAATCAGGCCGTTTGCGGAAGTATGGAATGTACTCCGAAAAATGGCCGCTTGACTCCGTGACAAAGGCGCCAAAGTAGCGCGCCATCTCGAAGCGCACAGGATCGCTCTCGTAGATCTCAGGATCGCGCGCGCGCGCTAACAGGCGGGGATATTGGTCTTCGCCGTTGTGCTCCAGCAGTGTAAACCAGGCGTTGTGGTTGATGCCCGCGCAACGCCAGCGCAGCTCGGCATACGGCAGGTCAAGATATTGGGCTAATTGGTGAGATGTGCCCTGCACGGAGTGACACAGCCCCACCACCGGCAGAACCGTGGTCTGCAACGCGGCCAGGGTGAGGATTGACATGGGGTTCGTGTAGTTGAGAATGGTCGCATGTGGGCTGAGGCGTTCGACGTCGCGCACAATGTCCAGCCACGCCGGCCCGGTACGCAAGGCCTTGAAGATGCCGCCGGGGCCGATGGTGTCGCCGATGCACTGATTGACCCCATATTTGAGCGGAATGTCAAAATCATGGCGCACATTGGCGAGTCCGGCCACTTCGATGGTGTTGATCGCATAGTCGCAGTCGCGCAAGACCTGGGCGCGCTCGGTGCTGGCGATGACCCGCCAGGGCTTACCGCTGAGGCCGACCAGGTATTCGCCGACCTGGTGCGCCAATGCCAGGCGTTCGGCATCAATGTCCACCAGGGCAAATATACCTTCGTGCAGCCGAGGCACTGCCAGGATGTCGGTCATCAGTTGGCGGGCAAAGACGGTGCTGCCGGCGCCAATGATGGCAACCTTCAGCGGACGCTGATCGGCCGCAGCCTCCGTCGCCTCACTGACCTCGACCCGCGTCGGGCGCCAGTTTGGTGTCTCGAGCGCAAGGGCTGCCGCCGGCGCCGTTGTATCGTTTGCAGCAACGGCCGTGTCTTCGATCGGAAGGTCCACATCGCCCACTTCGCGCGTCGATATGCTGAGCTGCAGGCGGTGTTTGGCTGCCAGTGTGAGCGGCTTGCCTTCCACGCGCACGCGCACTTCGGTACCACCGCCCAGGACAACGGGCGCCTGTGCCTCGATCGAGGCGGCTGATCGCTCATTGCCGCCACGCGCGCTGACAAAGATGACGCCAGCGTCATAGGTCTCACCGTCAGCCGTGAGCTGTGCGATCGCCACCACGGTTGCCGAGCCAATGTTATTTTTCAGGCTGAATTCAAAGCCATCATGGCGATTGTGCAGGCTGTGGGGGACGTAGAGTTTGCGTAGGATGAATTTTGGAATTGCGGACATAGTTCTCACCGAGATCGCTGGAAAAGCAGAATCCTCACCGTGTGGTGAGGATTCGCCTGCTACTTGGTACCCCCAAGGGGATTCGAACCCCTGTCTCCACCTTGAAAGGGTGATGTCCTGGGCCTCTAGACGATGGGGGCATACCATGTTTATTTCCAGGACGTGAACGATTCTACCAGAGAAGCAGGTGCCCGTCAAATTGTTGGGGCCGTTCTGGCGCCTTGCCGCCGAATGAATTCGGGGCGCAAGGGCGCGATTTCAATCGCTCTGCTTCAGCGCGCGGCGAGCCGGCATTGGCCGTCGCGCAAACAAACGCCGCAGGTCTCGCAGAAGTCTTCCGCCTGGCCGGGTTTCATGACGCCTTTGTCGTGGCGCCATTGCACCAATTTGCCCACTTCCTCAGGCGGGAAGGGGCTTGCTTGGCCGAGCTGCACCAACATGCGTGTGATGTTGGCCGCAGACTCCAGTTTCTCCAGTTTGAGATAGGCTTCGAACGGCGTCCTGGCGACCGTCACCGACCCATGACGCTGCAAGATCAGGGCATCATAGCGTTGGATCAGGTCGCGAATGATGACGGCGCCTTCGGTCGAGGCGGGCGTGGCGTAGTCGGTGGTGGGAATCAGACCCAGGGTCATGACGACCTCTGGCAACAGGCAGCGCGCCAGCGAGATGCCGGCAATACTCAGGGCAATGGCCACGGGCGGGTGGGCATGAACCACCGCGCCAATGTCCGGCCGTTGGCGGTAGGCCTCCAGGTGCAAGAGCATCTCTGAGCTAGGCCGCAGTCCCCGCGCCGCGCCATGTTGCGGCCCAACCACCTCCAGTTGATCGTTGACGATGAGCAACTGATCTGGTTCGATGAAGCCCTTGCTGAAGCCGCTGGGCGTGACCAGGTAGCGCCCGGCGGCCAGTTTGACCGAGACGTTGCCATCGCTGGCAATGGCGTAGCCTTTGTCCCACAGCAGGCGGCAAATGAAGACCACCTCCTTGCGCCAGGCTAATTCGGTCATGGGCAGCGGCCGCCCGGCATTGGGCAGCGGCCGTTCGT
The DNA here is from genome assembly GCA_016719785.1 of Candidatus Amarolinea dominans. Classification (NCBI taxonomy): domain Bacteria; kingdom Bacillati; phylum Chloroflexota; class Caldilineae; order Caldilineales; family Candidatus Amarolineaceae; genus Candidatus Amarolinea; species Candidatus Amarolinea dominans. Next base: position 337,132 of record JADJYJ010000004.1, on the reverse strand, counting down.
AGCGTGGTTGAGCCATCCATCCTCCTGAGTCAAACGCAGATTGCGGTTCCTATCTTAACACGCAGGCGCAAGGGGCGTCAAAACCGGAGAGACAAAAAAGAGGCCGGGCTCCAGTGCTATTGTGCATGGAACCCGGCCTTGAGTGCTCTGTGCGCTGCTGTCGCCCGCTCACGTAGGTGACAGCCTGTGACCTTAGCGGAGCCACCCCTGTTGGCGCATCACCTGGCTGACGACAGGGATGTTGATTTCCTTACCCTGGTACGCCTGCCAGGCATAGTAGACGGCCATGATGTGCGGTACGAAGAAGAGTACCCACAGGAACAAGGCCCCACAGCCCAGGGTGACCACCGACCCGACGGTGAACAGGATGGCCGCCACGAACTCATACGCAATGGCCGCCACGAAGAGACCGATGGACTGTAAGGCATGGTGACGCTGAAATGGCCGATCCTTGTTACCTTCGGCCAGCAGGAGCACAATGCTCACCAACGGAATCTGCAGGAGCACCATGCCCAGCCAGGACAACGCGGCCATCAACTTGTCATCCGACGTCACATCGTAGCTGGCCGTGGGGGCGGCTGCGGCGCGCGCGGATTGTGGTCGAGCCGGCTCTTCGATCGTGGGTAGCGTAAAGACGTTGTTCGGCGCGGCGGCTGGCGCTTGCGCCTGTTGGGCGGCGGCATACAGGTCGGAGCTGGCGGCTGTCACATCGGCGGCCGCGGTTTCTGCCGCCTGGTTGACAGCGTCCAACCACGTGGCGGCCGACTCCGCTGGCTGCAGCGGTTCGGCGACGCTCATTGGGTTTGTGTTCTCGTTCATATCACTCATGATAAAACCTCCTCGGTTCGGTCCGGGAACTCCTGCCCGGAATGTCGTGATGTTCGGTACTGCCTGACCGGCTTCGATGCGGCCGGTGTTCAGCCTATTATACGCAGAGGGTGGCGGTTGGTTTCACGGTCTCACCCTGCAACTCCAACCGCTGCGACCCACGTCTGTCACGCTCAGGTTAAAAAAGAACACGGGCGTGACGGACCGCCAGAGGGGTCCCTACGGCGCCACGCCCGTGTTTGACGAGCCTGATTATCGCGTGCCCGACGAGATAGAGCATGACCGGCGACCGACGCATCGCTGACAACAGAGATTAGAGATCAGAGATTAGAGATTAGAGATCAGGTGTGTGGAAGGCGGGCAATGGTTGGTATTTGGTCTGCAATCTCCGGTCTGCAATCTCCGGTCTCCGGTCTCCGATCTCCGATCTCCGGTCTCGATTCTTCCTCCGACCCCTGATGTGCTACAATCTGGCGCGAAGCAGCAGACGCCAATTCGTGTCAATTCGTGAAATTCGTGGCAGAGATCTTTCTACCAGGTTCTGGTTCGTTGGGGGCGGAGGGTGTAGATGAAACGACTGGTCTTCATGGGGACGCCGGAGTTCGCTTCGACGATGCTGCAGGCGCTGCGGGCGCCGAACCGTGCGTGGGAGGTGGTTGGCGTGCTGACACGCGCCGATAAACCGGTGGGAAGGGGACAAGAGGTTGCGGTCTCGCCGGTGAAGGCGTTTGCGCTGACGCATGACCTGCCTGTGCAGCAGCCGCGCACGCTGCGCCAGCCTGAGCCATTGGCCGACCTGGCCGCGCTGCAGCCTGACGTGATCGTGGTGGCGGCGTATGGTCTCATCTTACCCCAGACGGTGCTTGATCTGCCGCAGCATGGTTGCTTGAATGTGCATGCCTCGCTCTTGCCGCGCCACCGCGGGGCCGCACCGGTGGCGGGAGCGCTCCTGGCCGGTGACTCGGTGACCGGCAGCACGATCATGTTGATGGATGCCGGCATGGACACGGGACCGCTGCTTGCCCAGGCATTATTGTCCATCACGCCGGGGGAGACGCGCGGGGAGTTGATGGGGCGCCTGGCGCAGCAGGGCGCTGAGCTTCTCGTCAGCACGCTGCCGCGCTGGCTGGCCGGAGACATCACGCCTCAGCCGCAGGATCACAGCCGGGCCACCATGACCAGGCCCATCGCCAAGTCACAAGGACGCATTGACTGGCGGGTACCGGCCGTGCAGATTGCCCGCCAGTTGCAGGCTTTTCAGCCGTGGCCGGGCACATTTACAACCTGGCACGGGCGCTCGCTCAAGATCAACCTGGCGCAGGCCATTCCTGGTGACGCAGCCGAACCAGGCTTGGTGCTGGCTGACGCCCAGGGAGTGAGTGTCGTTTGTGGAGAGGGGCGCCTGCGCCTGCTCGAACTGCAATTGGAGGGCAAGCGCAGCCTCGATGCCCTCACCTTCGTGCGCGGTCAGCGTGGTTTCGTCGGCAGCGTGTTGGGCGCGGATGGCGACACGCCGCCGATGCACACGTGACCTGCGGGGCGCCGTCCCGCAGGTCACGCTTGTCTCTATCTGATTTTGCTCTGAGCATTCAGCCCTTATTTCAGCGTTTCCTGCAGCCAGTTCACAATCGTCTCCTCGATTCCGTTCTGGCGTCCCAACATCCGCGCTCCATGACCCTGACCTTCGACCATCTTGAGCGTGTGTTTGCCCAGGGCCAGTTTGTCCAGTGCAGTGACGGCGTCGGCGCTTTCTTTGTCTTCGGTGCTGGCGACGAGGAGCACAGGGCGCGGCCCGTAGGCCTGCATGGCGCCTTCTGTCTTGATTCCTTCGAAATCCAGGCCGGGTGAGAGCAGGACCAGGGTCTTGACCGCAGGCTGCGTGGCGGCGAAGTTCAGGCTGAGATTGGCGCCGATGCTGGCGCCGATCAAGCCGATGCGCGTCGCGTTGACCTCGGGGCGGCCGGCCAGCCAGGCATGGGCGGCCGCGGCATCCTCTCCCATCTTGTCCCACTCGCGCTGACCTTGACTGCCGCCGTGGCCGCGCAGGTCAAGCGTCAACACGCTGAAGCCGGCCGCCTGTAATTGGCGTGCCAGGGTGTCCCAATCGCCGCGTTGACCGCCGGCCATGTGCAGCATAGCCACCGCGGGGCTGCCCGCTTTGGGCGCCACGTAGAAGGTGCCGGTCAGGGTGACATTGTCAGCCGTGATAATCTCCACCGGCTTGACCTCGCCGGCCGGGAAAGCTTGGATGCCTCCCACCGTTGACTCATTGCCGGTGGGCGAGGTGCCAGGCTGCGGCGCCGGTTGGTTCGTTCCGCCTGCGGGCGCGCCACTGTTGACGCTGGGGATGGATACCGACGTGGTGGCCGAGGCCACCGCCGCTGGATTGCCGGTAGGGGTTGGCGTTTTTTCGCCGCCGCACGCCGTGAGGACGATCATGAGCAGCGTCAGCAAACCGGAGAGCGCCAGACGCCAGGCTTTTATTGTCATATTCTCGTTCCTTTCATTCGCTAGGTGCGCCGCGCAATGAGAATCATACGCGGGCTGACTGATGTGTACGGATCCAGATCATAGGAACCATAGACCATTTCCAGTTCGTAGCCACAGATCTCCAGCAGAAGCTCGGCCTCGGAGCGCCAGAGGAAACGCAGGTTGAATGGCACGAGCATGCGTCGCGTTTGTCCGTCTGGAAACACTTCATCGTAGACAATAATTGTTTCCTGAATTTGATTCGCCAGGTCAATTTTGCGCACGAGTTGCTTGATGACCATCGCGCCCGATTGAGGATCACGCCACTGGTTGTCCACCATCAAGCGGCCGTCGGCTTCCAGCAAGGTAGCGATGTCCGGGTTGAAGAGGTCAAGGATGAGCGGACTGCCGGGGCGCAGAAATGGATGCCAGCAGAGCAGTGCCTGGCGCTGATCCTCGCTCGTCTCCAGGTGCATGAAGCTGTTGACCTGGATGAAGCCCATGCCAAAGCGCTCATCGAGATGGACGCGGCGCATGTCGGCCTGTACCAGGTTGACCCGCTCGCTCAGTCTGGCCGCGGCCAGGCGCTTGCGCGCGAGGTTGAGCATGCCCGCAGAGCTGTCCACCCCGGTCAGACGAAAGCCGGCCTGGGCGAGCGGCACGGTGACGCGACCATTACCGCAGCCTAATTCGAGCAGCGGACCGCCTGCCTGGTCGGCATAGTACCGCAAGAGCGGCATGTCATCGGCGAAGGTGGCGAATTCGGTATCGTACAAATGAGCAATACGGTCGTAATCAATCATGCCGCTGCTGATTCTCCTTCAGGCCTTGATTATAACATCGCGCAGACGAAGATGCCAACTCGCTCCTTCACGCGGCAACTTCGGCCCCAACGGTGCGTATTGTGTTCAGGACTGGAAACAAGTAAGAACTCTCCCGAAGCCAAACAATCTGAGTGTGCTTGAAAGGAGCAAGATTAATTTTATGGAAGGCAAACGTTTGTTTCGCTCACGCAAGGAGCGCATGATTGCGGGTGTATGTGGCGGTTTGGCGCAGTATCTCGGCGTTGACTCATCTATCGTGCGGCTGGGATTCTTGCTGCTCGGCCTGACCGTCGGCGGCGGCTTCCTCGCCTATATGGTCTGCTGGCTCATTATTCCAGAGGAGCCGGAGGCCTAGCGCCAGCGGCCCCTTGTCCTGTCAATCGAAACCCTCGTCCACAGAGCTGCCAGGCCGCGCCTGGCAGCTCTTGTGTGAAACAGGCCGCGCAGAGTTGCGATTGTGCTTCTCGAATACGTCTGTTTGTGCTATACTCTCCCACGCATAGTCTACTCTTAACGTGTGGAGGAATGTGAGCATGGATCCCACTGCGTTCCGCATCGGGCCGTTGACCATCTACTGGTATGGGTTGCTGATCGTGATCGGCGCGGTCCTGGCGGCCGTTTTCGCGACCGCTGAGGCCCGCCGCCGTGGCCAAGACCCGGAGCATGTCTGGAATCTGCTGACCTGGTGTTTGTTGCTTGGCATCATTGGGGCGCGTCTCTATCATGTTTTCTCTTCGCCGGCCGGCGGCTTCACTGGCTGGGACTATTACCGCAGCCATCCGATCGAGATCATCGCCTTCTGGAAGGGCGGCTTTCGGGGCCTGGGCATCTATGGCGCTATTGCCGGCGGCCTGCTGGCCATCCTGCTCTATGCACGGGTGTCCAAGCTGAATTTTTGGCGATGGGCTGACATCGTGGCGCCGGGCGTCTTGCTTGCACAGGCCATCGGTCGCTGGGGCAACTATATCAACCAGGAATTGTACGGCCCGCCTACCACCCTGCCCTGGGGCATCACCATTGACGGCTTGCACCGTTTTGGCCCCTACATTGACCTCAACCAGTATCCGCTGGACATCAAGTTTCACCCGACGTTCTTATACGAGTCGCTGTGGAACCTGCTCGGCTTTCTGCTGCTGTTCTGGCTGGCGCGGCGTTTTGCGTCGCGCCTGCGTGACGGTGACATTGTCGCGATCTATCTCCTCTATTATTCGATTGGCCGCTTGTGGGTTGAGATTTTCCGACCAGACGCCTGGGCCATTGCCGCCATTCCTGCTGCACAGATCTTCGCCCTGCTCTTGATGGCCGCTGCGCTGGTTTTCCTGTTCATGCGTCACCGCGACTGGCAACCGCCGGAGACCTGGTACGCGGAAAAAGCCAGCGCGTCGAGCCTGCCACCGCCCGCGACGCCCACGGTTGATGCCGTGACCGCGGACAGTGAGGACTGAAGAAGGCGCCCGCCATGCACCTGGTGCAGGGGGCGAGGGGGATCAACGGAGGCCGGAGATGAACGTTCGAGGTCGTGTCTGGCGAGCGGTGCTGTTTGCGGTGCTGTTGGGCGCGCATGTTCCAACAACGCTCGCGTGGCCCCTGGATGGTGATGGTCAGGGACGCCCGCCGACCGCCGATGGGCAGATTCTATGGCTGGCTAACGGGGTCGGTTTTTGTACCGCGGACGGTGACCAGGGATTCCCGCACCTGGCGCCCGACGGCGCTGGTGGCATGATCGCGGTATGGACCGACGCCCGCTCAACAGCCAATGGCGTGGACATCTACGCACAGCGCCTGAACGCCGTCGGGACGCCGCTCTGGGCCGCCAACGGCGTCGTCGTCAGCGACGCGCCCAACAATCAGCTTGAGCCACAAGCCATCAGCGATGGCGCCGGCGGCGTGCTGGTGGCCTGGGATGATGAGCGCCCTGGCGGCCTGGCGATCTTCGCACAACGGCTGGATGATACGGGCAAAACCCTGTGGGCCGCTGACGGTATCAGCGTGACGACGGGAGCGGCCGACAATCTCCTGGCCCAACTGGTGCCCGATGGCAGCGGCGGTGCGTTTGTGATCTGGGAACAGCATGCCAACCCCGATCGCTTCGACACAAATCTCTTTGCGCAACGCATCAGCGCTGCCGGCTCCCCAATATGGACAACGCCGGTCACCATTACGCTGGCCCTCGGCGAACAATTCGATGCTGAGGCGACGCCCGATGGCAGCGGCGGTTTCATTGTGGCCTGGGCCGATCTGCGCGATGCGGGGGATCAGAATTTGTATGCCCAGCGCCTCTCGGCCAGCGGCGTTGCCCTGTGGGCGACCGACGGCGTGCCGGTGAGCAGCAATCCCGCCGTGCAGGGCATCGGGCCGATTGTCGCCGATGGCCACGGCGGCGTGTTTGTGGCCTGGTATGACTACCGCAGCACAGGGTACCTGGCGGACGCCTACCTGATGCGGCTGACGACCAGCGGCGACCGCGCCTGGCCCAACGACTTGCCTGTGGTGGCCGCGCTGGATCTGGCGGAAGGGCCAACCGATCTCATTCAGGATGGCAGCGGTGGTGTGATCCTGGTGGCCGCTGCGTCGGATGCCAGCGGCGTGCCGGGCACTGATGTGCTGGCGCAGCGCGTGGACGCCGCCGGCGTATTCCTGTGGGGCGCGCAGCCGGTCAACGTGACACCGTGGGCGGAGCAGCAGGATTTTGCCGTGGCCGTACCTGATGGCCGCGGCGGCGCCTATCTGGCCTGGGTGGACAAGTTCAGTGACCCACCGGGCTATGACATCATGGCTCAACATCTCAGTGAGCAGGGTGTGCCGCAGTGGGCCGGGCACGGCGTGGCTGCGGTCGCACTTTCGGGAGTACAGGACAACGCGCGCGTGATCAGCGATGGCGCACAGGGACTGATCGTGGCCTGGCAAGATTACCGCAACGACCCTGATAATCCAGACCTGTTCGCGCAGCGCATCCGCGACCTGCACCAGCTCATCTTTCCGCTGATGCGCAAGCATAGCGGGCAGGCGCAAGGCCATGCCCCTACTTAATGAAGAGAAGAAGTAGCGCACCCTTGCGGTTGCCCACGCGGGCAGGCGCAAGGCCATGCCCTTACTAATGAAGAGAAGAAATAGCGCACCCTTGCGGTCGCCCACGCGGGCAGGCGCAAGGCCATGCCTACTGAGGAGAGTGATTCATGAAGATCGCGATTGGCAGCGATGAACGCACGCATTTGACCGATTTTGTGGTTCATTACCTGCAGGCGCAAGAGCACGAGGTGCTGCTGTTTGGGCCGTTGGCCGAAGATGATCCCGATGGCGACTGGCCCCTTGTCAGCAGCCATGTGGCCGCCGCGGTCGCCAGTGGACAGGCCGACCAGGGTGTGCTTTTCTGCTGGACAGGAACTGGGGCCAGCATTGCGGCGAACAAAGTGCCGGGGGTGCGCGCCGCCCTGGTGCATGACGCCGAGACCGCGCGCGGGGCACGGATTTGGAACCACGCGAATGTCCTGACTTTGAGCCTGCGCTCGACGCCGGTGGGCGTGGCGAAAGAGATCCTCGATGCCTGGTTTTCAACCCCGATCGTCGAGGGCGAGGCGGTGAGTGAATGGAATTTGACCCAGATCGCGCGCGTGACGGCCATTGAAAATCGTTACCGCGGGGCGTGAACACGCCAAGACACCGGGTCTCTGCAAGAGACCCGGTGTCTGTCTTACTCGATTTCAGCCAGCACTTCGTTCAAGGTAACACCCTGGCCGCTGCTCACGTTGATCCTGCGCACGATGCCGCTGCGCGGCGCCTTGATTTCGTTTTCCATCTTCATCGCCTCTAACACCACCACCGACTGTCCGGCCTCCACCTCGTCGCCCACCGCTACCAGCAGGCGTGTGATGATGCCGGGGATGGGTGCTTTGATGCGACCGTCGCGACTGGTGGGGCGCGCAACGGCCGCCTCCAGGTCGCTCACGGTCAGGTCGCCGTAACGCCGACCATACACCTCAAGCCACTGCAAGTCCCTGTCTAACACAATTTCGTACGGCCGATTGCCCACCAGAATCCAGTCCAGGCTCTCCGGGTCCCGCAGACTCTGCACGCTGACGGGGATGGTTTTGCCATCCACGATCACGCGCAAGTCGGTGTTGGACTGCACAGCCGCCTCCACTTGGATTTCGTAGGTGCGCCCGCCGATCGTAACGCCAATCTTATGCATGGTCAACCTCCTAACTCGGCAGCCGCCGGCTGCTGCGGTGCCAACCGGTCTGGAAACGATCCTGTGTGACCGGACGCGCGGCCTGGTTGCGACTGATAAAGGCCACCGCGGCGGCCACTGCCATATCGCGCAGTTCGATGTCGGGCGTGCCCTCCAATAGAGGGCGATCCAGAAAATCGGTCGTGTAGTTTCCGGCCAGGAAATCAGCATCATTCAGGATGCGCTGATGAAACGGCAGCGTCGTATGCACACCCCGGATGGCGAATTCCTCCAGCGCACGCCGCATGCGATTGATGCACTCCGGCCGCGTTTCGCCCCACACAATCAGCTTGGCCAGGATGGGGTCATAGCGCACCGGCACGTCACAACCACTGTAGGCGTAGGTATCCACGCGCACATTGGGGCCGCCCGGCAGGCGGAACCGGTCCAATCTGCCTGGGCTGGGCATAAAGTTGCTCCAGGGGTCTTCTGCATTGATGCGGCACTCCATCGCCCAGCCGCGGAACTTGATGTCACCCTGGCAAAATGCCAGCGGTTCCCCGGCAGCAATCCGAATCTGCTCGCGCACCAGGTCAACCTGCGTGACCTTTTCGGTCACCGGATGCTCAACCTGGATGCGCGCCTTCATCTCGGCAAAATAGAAGTTGCCATCCAAGTCCATGATGAACTCGACGGTGCCGAGGTTGCGATACTTGAACAGGCGCGCAATCTCCAGCCCCATCTCGCACAGGCGCGTGCGCTGGGGCGCAGTCAGGTTGGGCGAAGGCGCCTCGGCGATGATCTTCTGACTGTGACGCATGATCGAGCCGTCACGCTCGCCCAGGTGGATCAGGCTGCCGAACTGGTCCCCCATCACCTGCACCTCCACATGGCGAGCCGGCATGATGGCCCTCTCCAGGTAGACATGGTCATCGCCAAAGACCGCCAGCGCCTCCGCCTGCGCCTGGCGCACGGCGCGCTCCAGCTTGGATGGATCACTCACCAGGCGCGTGCCGCGTCCGCGCCCGCCCCGACACGCTTTGACCACCAGCGGGTAGCCGACATCTTCCGCCAACGCCTGCACCCCTTCTATCTCACCCTGGCAGAAGCTTTCTGACAGGTAGTATGGCACAGGGTAGCCGGCGGCCGCGACCCGCTCACGCGCCCCCAGGTTGTCACGCAGCGCACTGACCACGGCGCTCGGTGGCCCGATGAAGACGATGCCGGCCGCTTCACAGGCCCGGACAAAGGCCGGGTCTTCGGCCAGGAAGCCATAGCCGGGATGGATGGCATCGGCTCCTGTGTCTTTGGCCGCCTGCAATACCACTTGATGATCCATGTAGCCGCGGCTGGAATCCAGGCGCACCACCTCATCGGCAAAGCGCACGTGCAGCGATCCCTGGTCCGATGGTTCGAACAGGGCCACACTCTGAATTCCCAGGTCACGACAGGCCCGAATGATGCGCACGGCAATCTCGCCACGGTTGGCGATCAGAACTTTCTTGAACATGGCACTCCCTCTGGCGCGTCGGCGCCTTACATCGGCGAGACGCCGTGCTTCTTGGGCACGTGACGTTCCTGCTTGGACAGGGTGACTTCCAGGGTGCGAATCAGCGCACGCCGCGTATCGCGTGGCTCGATCACGTCATCAATCAGACCCCGCGCGGCCGCCACATATGGGTTGTTGAACCTTTCCTCGTACATGTCCACCAGTTCCTTGCGCCTGGCCTCCGGGTCAGCCGATTCCTGCATCTGTTTGCGGAAGAGGATGTTGACCGCGCCGTCCGCGCCCATGACCGCGATTTCAGCATTGGGCCAGGCGAAGAGGTAGTCGCCGCGCAGGCCCTTGCTTGACATAACGCAATAGGCACCGCCGTAGCTCTTGCGCAGGATGACCATCAGCTTGGGCACCGTGGCCTCGCTGTAGGCGTAGATCATGCGCGCGCCGTTGCGGATGATGCCGCCATATTCCTGGTTGGTGCCGGGCAGAAAGCCGGGCACGTCCTGCAGGGTGATGATGGGGACGTTGTACGCATCGCACAGACGGATGAAGCGCGAGGCTTTGAGCGAGGCCTTGATGTCAATGCACCCCGCCAGCACCATCGGTTGATTGGCCACAATGCCGACGACGTAGCCGTTGAGGCGGGCAAAGCCGATGACCATGTTTTGCGCCCACAGTTCGTGAACTTCAGTGAAACGGCCATCGTCCACCACGCTGGCGATGACCTGGCGGACATCGTAGGGCTTGTGCCGATCGGTTGGCACCAATTCCTCCAGCTCAGGGCAGCGGCGGTTGGGATCATCCACCGGCGGTACGTAGGGCGGGTCGTTCTGGCTGTTCGAGGGCAGGTATGAGAGCAGGTTACGCACCTGGGCCAGGCATTGTTGATCGTCTTTGGCCAGGAAATGGCTGACGCCGCTCTCCTGGCTGTGAACCAGGCCCCCGCCCAGCTCATCCAGGCTAACCTCTTCGTTCATCACGGCTTTGACCACGTCCGGGCCGGTGATGAACATGTAGCTGTTGTCGGTCATGAAGATGAAGTCGGTCAGGGCCGGCGAATAGACGGCGCCGCCCGCGCATGGCCCCATGATGACTGAGATCTGCGGAATCACCCCAGACGCCTCGCAGTTGGCGTCGAAGATGCGGGCATAACCGCCCAGGCTGTCCACGCCTTCCTGGATGCGGGCGCCGCCGGAGTCGTTGATGGCGATGAAGGGGTAGCCGTCGCGCAGCGCCATGCGCATCGCCTTGACGATCTTGTTGGCATGCATTTCGCCCAGGGAGCCGCCCATGACGCCGGCGTTTTGTGACGCCACGTAGACATGGCGACCGTTGACCTGGCCGAAGCCGGTGATGACGCCGTCGCCGTAGCGTGAGGCACGCCCATCGAGGTAGGTTTCGGAACGGGGCAGGACCAGGGTGTCAATTTCGGTAAAGGTGTCAGGGTCGAACAGCAGCTCGACTCGTTCGCGGGCAGTCAGGCGCCCCTTCTTGTGCTGGGCGTCGGCCTCCTTGACTGTGCCCGCGGCAATGGCCTTGCGGTCGCGCAATTTCTTCACATACGATTCCACGGAAAAACACTCCTCTTGAATTTTGTGCCAATGTTGTCATGTCGTCAGGCCAGAGTCAGGCCATGTTCTGCGAAAACGCCAGCGTCAATACAAATCCGTCACGCGTGGTCCACCAGCCGGGCATGATTTCAGCGGCGGCGGCCGTCGCGGGATGATAGGTGACCTGGAGTGGGAGCCAGTCATCGTCGGGCGCACGGTCAAGGTTACACACACAGTCAACCCGACGTGTATCAACGGTCAGCCCTAGTTTGACCACCTTGAGCGCCGCTTCTTTGGCGCTCCAAATGGCCGTAATCAGAGTATCGCGCCAGGCCGGCGGCGCGGTCTGCACCTGCCGGATTTCCGCTTCGGTGAAGAATGTCTCCACGAAGTTCCAGTCACGCGGCCGCACGCGTTCGATGTCAACGCCGATGGCTGGGGGCGCCTGGCCTGCGCTCGCAGCCGGGCCGGATGTCGCTTGCCGGCTATCGAGCGCAATCACGGCGCACAGCGCCCATTCTTCACAGTGACTGATCGTCAGGCAAACCGGCAATCTGCCGCTACTTCCATTACTTCCATTACTTCCATTACTTCCATTACTTCCATTACTTCCATTACTTCCATTACTCCCATCGCCAGGAATTCCAATTGCAGCGTGCAGCTCCACGAACGGCGATCCATCGTCTTCATTCTTGATTTCGATGGTTGCCAGCGGCGCAGTCTGGTGCGTGGTCGCCAGCAGGAAGCGTTGCACCAGGTGTTTGGCGGTCCAGCGTCCGAGCAACCAGTCATGACGACGTTTGGGCGAACGCATGGCGTCGAAGCGCGCCAGCTCCGCTGCGCTGAGCAAGCCCAGGGGCGGCTGGCCGCGCGCCAGATCAGGATGCGCCTCGGTGGATTGAACGAGCCAGTGGATCATGGTGTGGCCAGTTTTGTCACGTTCATCACGCGGCAGGTTCGCCAGCAGCAACCTCGGCGAGATCGGCCGCGTGGGTCAATCATACGTCAGTGCCGTTGTCTCCGGCGCTGATGCCCAGCGCCTGCAAACGCATTTGTAAGCGTGCCAGGCGCGCTTCGGCCGCCTCAGCCCGCTGCCGCTCCGCCTCAGCCCGCTGCCGCTCCGCCTCAGCCCGCTGCCGCTCCGCCTCAGCCCGCTGCTGCTCGACTTCATCGTGACGGAGGACAAGCTCGCCATCCGCGGTGTAGAAGCGCAACCAGGCGGTGTCGAGCGCGTGGTTGCGGCCGTGCCATTTACCAATCCACATCTTGAGGGCCTCACTCCAGAGCCAGCCCTGGGCGTTGGGGAGCAGCGCCACATAGTCATCGCCCTGCAAATGCCAGCCCATGAGCGCCTTCGTTTCTGGATCGTAGCAGAAGTAATCCTGCGTGTGGAAGGTGTGCGCGTACAGGTCCTTCTTGGTCGTCAGGTCGTTCTGGCGTGTCGAAACCGACATCAGCTCGAAGATGAAATTGGGATAGCGACCGTTTTCCTCCCAGACCACCCAGGCCTCGCGCCCGACCGAGCCATCCACGTCGAGCACGACGTAGAAATCTGGCCCTTTGTAGTCCCGGTTGCGCACTTGCGCCAGGCTGTAGTAGATGAACATGTTGCCGCCGGCGTAGAAGTCGTTGCGCTCACGCCAGGCGTAATGAATGAGTTCAAGGAAAAAGGCGATTTGGGCCAGGTGCCAGGGAGTTTCCAAGGGTTCACCATCCTCTGTCGGCAATTCCAGCAGATCTCCATGGGTTCTCAGGAGATCGAGGAGTGTACGATTGCGAAGGCCTGGCCGCGAACGGGAGGGAACCCAAATGAGCTTAGTGCCATTTCCATAGCCATTTCCATAGCCATTTCCATAGCCATCCCCGTAGCCATCCCCGCCGCCATCCCCATTCGTGGGCGTCGGCGTTTCTGTCCTGGTCATCACTTCAGCCGTCTGTTGCATGATCCCTCTCCGCTTGGCAGCGTGCTGCCTGGTGCAGATTGTGCTCGGCGGTGCATGACGCCACCTCTTGACGATCGTGCGTTTGCCGTGCGGCTACAGTATAGCCCCGCTATCGCCAATCGTCAATCCCTTTTGCGGGTGCAGGGGTGTCGAAGTCAGACTTCCGAAGTCTCACAGACTTCGGAAGTCTTTTCACCCCTGCACCCGCTTCGATGCTTATGCCAGAATGGCCTGCAGCGGCGCCAGCAGATCAGCGCTGACGCTGCCCGGCATGCGCACGGTTTGGTAGCCGGTCATCTGAACGTAGACGTTACCGGTCTCGTCCACGACGACGGCGTCGAAGGACGTGCCGCCAGCCACCGGCGTCACCAGGGCGAACAGTCGTTGGCCGCTGGCCTGCTCTGGCTGCCGATAGGTGGTTACCCGTCCGATCGCCATGGGCAGCGCCATGGCGCCGGTCGTCGCCAATTCCCAGATGCCCGCGGTCTGGAAGCAGAACTCGATCAGCCGTGGCGCCATCAGCGTTTCCGCCGCGGATGGCGACGTATTCGCCGGCAGGTTGCCTGCCATCAGGCCCACCACCGTGCTGCCCACCATACCGACTTGATCCAACACCTGGTAGGCCGGGCCGTGGAAGTAGATCTTGTAGATGTCGCCTGCGCTCACGGTCTTGCCCATTGGCCCAGGCAGGCTGGCCGTCGGTTGATCGAGATCCGTCGTCGTCAGCCGCACATCGGCTGTGAAGTGTACCTTGACCTGCGGCGGCAGCTCCGGCTTGGGCGCGGGGACGATGCCGGTCAGCGTGGTGTGCGCCACGATCTCGCCGTTGGCGCCGGCGCTGGTGGTTGCCTCCAGGTACAACGTGCGCGGCAGATGGCGGAAGAACTTGAACGGCGCCAGGAACTGCTCATTCTCGATGGCTGCCACCCGGTAGCCGGGGAAGAGCAGCGTCGCCAGCTCGGCGAAGCTCTCTGTGCCCATCACGCCGGGCAGCACCGGGGTACCGTCAATCTGATGATCGAACAGGAAGGGCTGTATCTGCGGGTCGAGTGTGGTCTCCACCTCCAGCCCGCCGTACAGTCGCGCCGCCTTGACCGCGCCAATCATGGGCAGTGGGCGTTCGCGACTCGCCAGCAGGGCCTTGACCTTGTCCGTGTCCAGCCCGCCGGTGACATCTTGCTCGCTCATCAACGCGCCCAGCCGTCGGCCGACCACGATCTCGCCCTTGAACCCGCTGTAGGTCAGTTCACGACGGATCGTGGGCACGCCCACCTCTGGCGGCAGCATGTCAATGCCCAGCATCTCCATGATCTTCGGCACCGAGCCACGTGTGGCCATGCCAATGCTGCCCCAGGCGGTCCAGTCCAGGGCGATGCCACGCGTCTGCGGCCGCCAGGCCTTCATGCTGCTGCTGATCTTACACAACAGGTCGTTGGCCGCACTGTAGTCGCTCTGCGCGGCGTTGCCGAAACGACCTGCCACCGAACTAAAGACTACCGTCGCGCCAATCGGCATCCCGGTCGCGGCCTTGAGCAGGTTGAAGAACCCGTCCGCCTTGACATCGTAGACCAGGGCAAACTGGCTCGGCTCCTTGTCCGGCAGCGGACGATCAATCAGCAGACCGCCCGCATGCAGGATGACATCAATGCGACCGTAGCGCCGACGAATGTCCTCGATCACCGCGGCCACTGACTCCCCATTCAGCAGGTTGATGCTGTGGTAGTACACTGTGCCGCCGGCCGCTTCCACGGTCTCGATGGCACGCAGGGCCGCTTCGTTGCGTTCGATGGCGATGATCTGTTTGTCAATCTCCACCGGTGTCGGCTTCTTGCCGGCCGCGCGTGCGCGTTCGATCAGCGCCTTCTTCAGCGCTTCCTTGTCGCTGCGGAACAGGCGAATGTCTTCATCATCCCGCTGCGGCGGCGGCACCACGTCCAGCAGATAGAAGATGCCCTCGCTTGCCACCGCCAGGTCGGTCGTGATGGCGCTGGTGATGCCACCGGCCGCGCCCGTCACCACGAAGACGGTCTCCTTGCCCAGAGTCAGACCAGCGCTGCCATCCCTGGCCGGGAGCACCCGCAGAGTCGGCGAGTAGCGCAGGCCATCCTTGTAGCCCACCTCGATCACGCCCGGATCGCTCAGCGTTTCCGCGATCAGCGCCTCAGCCGGCTCCACCGTCTTGCGACCGGCGTCGAAGTCCACGGCCTTGACCAGGACTTGCTCACGCTCGCGCTTGAAGGCCTTGCTGAAACCGACGACGCCGCCGCCGAGTGGCGCCAGCGCACCCTCAGAACCGTAGCCGTGCAATCCGCCCAGGCGCACGCCCGCGACCAGAAAGTTGGTCGGGCCGCTCACCGCGTCGAACAACGTGCGCATCGTGGCGTAGAGGTTCTTGACGCGCATCCGGTTGGCTTCGCGCCAGGTTGCCAGGTCCATCTCCTCCAGCCCCGGCTCCACATCGAGAGCGGGCAGCCAGTAGACGCCCTGGATGGGGCCGGCCGCCAGCCAGTTCTGCAACTGCCCGACGAGCGCTTCCATCTCCAGCGCTTCCTCCACTATGAGGGTCGTCACGCCCCGCTTCTGCAAGCGGCCAACCAGCGCCTTGCCCACGCCGCCCTTGTCCATCATCACCACGACGCGACTACTCGCATTGAGCAGCACACCGGTCGGCTTGCAAAACTCCAGCCCCGGACGCACCGCCGGCGCCACCACCCGCCGCGGCGCCTTTTCCGATTCTTCCAGCGTGCCGTAGGTCTTCACCACCACTTTGGCCGTTACCGGAGATCCGAGACCGGAGATCGGCTTCTCAGTTACCAGAGATCCGAGACCAGAGACCGGTTTCAGCGCCGCGACACTCGCAGACGCTGCCGCCATTCCCTGCCCCGTGACCCGATCTCCAATCTCCGGTCTCCGGTCCTCCGCTCTCTGTTCTCCTGCCAACTCCGGCCGATTCGATAGCACGAACTGAATCACACTCGCCAGCGTGGGGTAATCGCGCAGCTTCACGTCATCGCGCCGCGGGATGTCGAACGCCTGCCGGATCGCCGCAAAGGTTTCGGCCTGCTTGACGGTGTCAATGCCCAGGTCCGCCTCCATGTCAAGCTCCAGGTCGAGCATGTCCTGCGGATAGCCGGTCTTTTCCGCGACCACCGCCAGCACCTTTTCAGTCACCTGAGATCCGAGACCGGAGACCGGTTTCAGCGCCGCGACACTCGCAGACGCTGCCGCCATTCCCTGCCCCGTGACCCGATCTCTGGTCTCTGTTCTCTGTTCTCCTCTCAGCTCCGGCCGGCTCTCAAGCACGAAATCCACCACCCGCTTCAGCGTCGGGTAATCGCGCAGCTTCACGTCATCGCGCCGGGGGATGTCGAAGGCCTCGCGCACAGCCGCGAAAGTCTCGGCCTGCTTGACGGTGTCAATGCCCAGATCGGCCTCCATGTCAAGCTCCAGGTCGAGCATGTCCTGCGGATAGCCTGTCTTCTCGGCCACGATCGCCAGCACCTTCTCAGTCACCTGAGATCCGAGACCGGAGACCGGTTTCGGCGCCGCGACACTCGCAGACGCTGCCATCGTCCCCCGCCCCGTGACCTGATCTCTCGGTCTCTGTTCCCCTCCCCCCCCGTGCTTCTCCTCTCTGGCTCCGGCCCGCCCTCTGGCGCCACGAAATCCACTACCCGTTTGAGCGTCGGGTAATCGCGCAGCTTCACGTCATCGCGCCGGGGGATGTCGAAGGCCTCGCGCACAGCCGCGAAAGTCTCGGCCTGCTTGACGGTATCAATGCCCAGGTCGGCTTCCAGGTCCAGCTCCAGGTCGAGCATGTCCTGCGGATAGCCGGTCTTGTCGGCCACGATCGCCAGCACCTTCTCAGTCACCTGAGATCCGAGACCGGAGACCGGTTTCGGCGCCGCGACACTCGCAGACGCTGCCATCGTCCCCCGCCCCGTGACCTGATCTCTGGTCTCTGTTCTCTGTTCTCCTCTCAACTCCGGCCGGCTCTCGAGCACGAAATCCACCACCCGCTTCAGTGTCGGATAATCACGCAGCTTCACGTCGTCGCGCCGGGGGATGTCGAAGGCCTCGCGCACAGCCGCGAAAGTCTCGGCCTGCTTGACGGTATCAATGCCCAGGTCGGCTTCCAGGTCAAGCTCCAGGTCGAGCATGTCGCTCGGATAGCCGGTCTTCTCGGCCACGATCGCCAGTACCTTGTTGACAACCTGAGATCCGAGATCAGAGACCGGTTTCGGCGCCGCGACACTCGCAGACGCTGCCATCGTCCCCCGCCCCGTGACCTGATCTCCAATCTCCGGTCTCCGGTCTTCCCCCGCGCGTGCCGCGGGCCACGGCGGCTCGAGGGTCGAGCGCTGGCCGGTTACCGGAGTCGGCGCCGGTGCAGGAGTCTCCACGGGTGCAGGAGCGGGAGCCAGCGATGTTGGCGGGGCCGGCGGGGCCGTCATCGCGGCTGGGGCCGCAATGACTTGGGGCGCCGGTGAAGCAAGGGTCGGGAGCACCATCGGTGTAGGCAGCAGGTGGGTCACGCCGGCGCCATCGCCAGCGGCCAGGGCGCGCACGGTTGGCCCGGTGCCTGTGCGCCAGGTACTCGGCGCCGGCTGGCGAGTGGGGGCCGCTTCACTGCGGATGCGCAGCACACGTTTGATCACGTCTGTTTCCGCGCGATCGTAACCGCTGATATCTTCCAGCCAACGCTGGTAAAGCGCCTTGTTGTCGGTGCGATCCAGCGCGCCGGGGATGCGTCGTGTCAGGGTCATCGCAACCTGCGAGCCGAAGCCGGCCGCGAGGTGCAGCGCGTACTGCACCGGGTAGCGGCCGCCGCGGCTGAGATTGAGCATGCCCAGGTCGGGGTCCACTTCTTTGAAGTTGGGCACCGGCGGCACAATGCCGTATTCCAGGATTTTGACCGCAATCACGTCCTCGACGCCAACGCCCATCGGATGACCGGTGAAGCCCTTGGTGTTGGCCATGATGATCTGGTTGGTGACATCGCCAAAGGTGCTGCGCAGGGCGATGACCTCGGCCGCGGCGCTGCCGCCACGGGCCGGCGTAAAGGTCTCATGCGACATGAAGACCATCTGCGGCGCCATCGTGCGGCGATCCACGCCGAAGCGGCGCTCGGCCGCCGTCACCAGGTTGTTCATCACCATCGCAATGTGATCCACATCAAGGCGGGTGCCGTGGAAGGCGCTGTTGCTGGTCTCGCTGCTCAGTAGTTCGACGATGCCGCGCATGCCGCGCTCGCGCACGGTGTCTTCGCTTTCGATCACCAACGCGCACGCGCCCATACCCATCAGGGTGCCATGGCGACGGCGGTCGAAGGGCAAGGCGGCTTCTTCCACCTTGGCATCGGTGGCAGCCGCGCCGGTCGCCAGGAAGCCAGCGCCCACCCATTCCATCAGGTTGTCGCCGGTCACATTGTCCGCGCCGATCACGATCACGCGGCGGCAGCGGCCGCTGCGAATCCAGTCCTCGGCGATGGACACGCCTTGCGCGGTGCTTGCGCACGCGGCGTTGACCTGGGTATTGGGGCCGCGCGCACCGATGTACTCGGCGAACTGGCTGTGGCCCATGGACAGAATGCGGAAGAGGAAGCGACGGTCGAAGGCGTACGGCTCACGCGCCAGGTCGTCACGCACCGCGTTGATGCGTCGGTCCACTTCCAGCAGGGCCTGGCTTTCGGTGATGGCGCCACGCACGCTTTGCAGCATCTCCAGATGGTGCAGGCGTTCCTGCCAGACGTAGTAGCGCTTCATCTCGTCAGCGAAACGGTCGCCGCCGGGGAACGCGCTGGCAAAGACGACACCGGTTTCGTCGCGCAGACTGTCCGGCAGCATCCAGCGATCAGGCAGGAAGCGGCCGGTGCTCGTGCGCTTCCAGGTCTGAACCAGGGGAAGGCCGGCCTCGCGCAGCGCGTCCAGGCCGGCGGCCATCGCCAACTGCGTGGTGATGTCCAGCGCCTCGACCAGTTTGTCGGAGATGCCGTACTCTTCACTGAGATCGAAGGCGCCGGCGCGGCCGGCCAGTTTGATCACATCGCCCGAATCGGTAATCGTCTCGAAGCTGCCGCTGCCATCTGCGGCCTTGACCACACGGGTGACGTGCTTCTCGGCGATCAGGCGGCGGTAGCGCTCTGGGATCAGGTCCACAAACTGCTCGCCACGCAGGATGCGCAGCGCATTGTCAGGGTCCATGACGGCTTTGTTGACGCCGGGCAGACCCAGGCCGGTGCCGCTGATCACGATGGAGCCTTGCGGCACGTCGTTGCGGTCGAATGTCTTGGGCGCCGGCTGGGCCATCGTTTGCATCATCTGGGCAAACATCTGACCCATCATCTGAAAGGCTTGTGCCGGAGGTAGGGACGGCAGGTTTGGCATGGCAAAATCCTGTTCGGCTGGCATGGTCGCGGCAGCGACAGGCGCAGAGGGGGCTGCTATCGCACTGACCGACGACGCCGGAGTTGGTGTTGAAGGGGCTGCCGCGGCTTGCGACGGCGGCGGCTTGATTTCCCAGGCCGGTTGGCTGGCGGTCAAGCCGTAGCCGGCGGCGTAAAGGCCGCACAGCGCCTGGTTGAAGCTCGGCAGCTCGCCGGTCTTGGGGTGATTGGTGAAAAGCGAGACGACATCGGGCTTGCTGCCCAGGACATCGTCTACCAGGCCCTTGAGCGCCTTCTTGGCGCCGACTTCGACGAAGGTACGCACGCCGGCCGCGTACAGCGTTTCCAGGCCCTTGATCCACTGCACCGGCGAAGCGATCTGCAGTTCGAGCAGATCCTTGATGCCTTCGACATCGTTGGGATAGAACTCACCATAGACGTTGCCCACCAGTGGTAGGAGCGGCAGGGAGATGCGCAGGCGATTGAGCACCTGACGCAGCGGCTTGCTGGCCGGGGCCACGATGCGCGTGTGGAAGGCGTGGCTCACCGGCAGGCGCACAGCCTGGTAGCCCATGCCGTTGAAGAGGCCGATCGCCTCCTCAACCGCCTTGCTCTCGCCGCCAATCACCGATTGGTTGTAGCTGTTGATGTTGGCCGCGACCACATAGCCCTTGATTTTCGGCAGCGTCTCTTCGATCATCTTGTAAGGCGCCATGACCGCGGCCATCCAGCCGTTGTCGCCCATGCTGACCTTGGTCATTTCGCTGCCACGCGCCGCGGCTGCCTCCAGCGCATCGGCAAAGGGCATGATGCCCGCGGCAATCAGCGCGCCATATTCGCCCAGGGAGTGCCCCATGACCATGTCGGGGTATTGGCCGTAGGTTGCCAGCAGTTTGTAGATCGCGGTGTCAATCGTCAGCATGGCCGGCTGCGTGATGGCGGTCTGCATCAGATCGCGCTCCACACGCTTCATGGCCTGCGGGTCGTCGCCGTTGACGAAGATGAAATCGGTCAGCGGCTTGCCCAGGATCGGCGTCATCACGCGGTCACCTTCGGCAAACACTTCGGCCACCACCGGATCAGCCGCGGCCAGTTCGCGCCCCATGTTCGCGTACTGGCTGCCCTGACCGGGGAAGAGGAAGGCCACCTTGCCTGGCTTGGGGCCGCTGCCGCGGAAGATGCCCCGACCTTGCAGGGCCTTCCAGGCCGCGGCGTTGCCAAAACCGGCCGCTTTGCGCGCATTGCCTAGCCGGTCGAGCAGTTCATCAGGCGTGCCAAAGTCAATCACCAGGCGCTCGTTGGCGGCCAGATCAGCCGCGGTCGGCGGCGCCACGGGCGGCATCCAGCCGTCTTCCACGCGGCCCCAGATTGCGTCCAGTTTGTCTTTCAGCTCGACGGGCGACGCCGCGCCCACAGCCAGAATGCCGCGCAGCGGCGCCTTGGTTGACGCGCTGAGGGTGACAGGCAGGGTGGCAGGTGGCGAGGCCGGCGCTGTTTTGGCGCCGGGGATAGTCACTCCCGCATAGGTTGCTATCTCACGAGCCAGCGCGCCCGGCACGTGCTCTTCCACCACCACATGGAAATTGGTGCCGCCAAAGCCATACGCGCTGACCCCCGCCCGCCGTGGGCCCTGGGCTGGCTGTTTCCACTCCTGCAGATCATGATTGACGAAGAACGGCATCTGATCAAAGTTGAGGTTGGGGTTCGGTTTTTGCGCGTTGAGCGTGGGCGGCAGTACCTTGTCATACACCGCCATCACCGCCTTCAGCAGACCGGCCGCGCCGGCGCCTGCCTTCAGGTGGCCGATGTTGCTCTTGGCCGACCCCAGGGCGATGCTGCCGCGCGGCGCGTTGCCGAAGATGGTGGCCAGGCTTTCCACTTCCACCACGTCACCCACCTTGGTGCTGGTGCCGTGCGCCTCGACCAGGGTGGCGCTGGCCGGATCCAGCCCGGCGTTTTCCCAGGCCCGCTGCGTGGCTAACTGCTGGCCGATCGGGTTGGGGGCCGTGATGCCTTTGCCCCTGCCATCGCTGGAACCGCCGACGCCGCGAATGACGGCATAGATCTTGTCGCCATCGCGTTCGGCATCGCTCAAACGTTTGAGGAGAAACGCGGCCGCGCCTTCGCCCATCACAAAGCCATCGGCGCCATCGCCGAACGGCCGGCTGCCGGTCGCGCTGAGCGCACCGATTTTGCTGAATTTCACGAACGTGGTTGGCCCCATGTTGCGGTCCACACCGCCCGTCAGCACCGCATCGCAGCGGAAATTGATGAGGTTTTCCACAGCCGCTTCGACCGCGGCAAAGGTGGACGCGCAAGCCGCGTCGGCGATAAAGCTCGGCCCGCGCAGGTTGAAGACGTTGGCGATGCGACCGGCCACGATGTTGGCCAACTCGCCGGGCATCGTGTCTTCGGTTATATTGGGGAAGCGCTCCTGCACCATCTCGCGTGCTTCGGCCATCAACGCCGCGCGCACGTCGGCTGGCAATTGCCTGAACGCGACGGTATTTTCCAGGGCGTGCGCATATTCGGGGAAGAAAATGCGCAGCGCGGTGAAGTAATGCAGCTCGCCGCCCATGGCGGTGCCCAGGATAACGCCTGTGCGCTCCGTATTCAGCGGTCGCTTGGGATAGCCATAGTCGGCCAGGGCCTCCGCGGCCGTGGCCAGCGCCCATTGCTGACTCCCGTCTATGGCTGCGGCCACTTTGGGCGGGATACGAAATTGCTTCCAATCGAACTGAAACCCACGCACCCAGGCGCCAATTTTGCTGTAGGTCTTGTCGGGTGCGCCGGGGTCAGGGTCATAATAATCGGCTACGCTCCAGCGCTCCGGCGGCACGTCGGTGATGCTGTAGCGCTTGGTGCGGATATTTTTCCAAAACGCGGGGGCGTTCAGCGCATCTGGCAAGACGGCGCCTACGCCCACCACCGCAATGGCACGGTCTGCGGTTTGTTCCATAAGTCGTACTCCTCATGCCAGCGGCGAGCTTCATCACTCGCCGCCCTACTTGCTTTACGCGGCCGGAAACGCCTCGTTGAGCTTCTTGCTGACGAAATCCATGTCCTCGATCAGCCCCGCCTGCGCCTGGTAGATGCCTGGCAAATTGAGCGATCCGGCCAGGTTGGGGTCGGTCTGCCCCGCGCCGATGGTCCAGCGCAAGCCGTCATCCGCCACCTTGAGCGCCGCGTCACGCGCATGGATACGGGCCATGGCCTGGCGGGTCGTCACATCCAGCGGGATAGCCGTGGTGGGATGCGACTGCACCCGCTCGGCGAAGATGGCGGCCGTCTCCGCGTAGGCGATCAATTCACCCAGGCGAAAGAGGATGTGCTGATTGCGTGTCAGGCGGTCAACGCGGCAGCGTTCCAACACCACGGCCAGCGCGCGCAGGGCCAGGGCGGCCGTCCCTGCGCCGTTGTTCGGCTCAGTGCGCTGAATTTTGTCCAGGCGCGCAGCCCAGTCGTTGTAGTAGGCGCCGCGGGTCTTCAGGTGCAACTGCCAGCGGTCGCGGGCAATCGTCCATTCCATGATTTCCGAGGTGCCTTCGTAGATGGTGGTGATCTTGACATCGCGCTTGATCTTTTCCACCATGTATTCCTTGGTGTAGCCGTAGCCGCCGTGCGCCTGGATCGCATCTTCGGCCGCCTTATTGCCGGCCTCGGTCGCCAGGTACTTCGCCACCGCGCCTTCGGTCTGCAGGTCGGGTTCGCCGCCATCGAGGCGTTCGGCTGTCCATTCGATGTAGGCACGAGCCGCTTCCAGGCGCACCGCATTGGGCACGATCAGCTTGTGGGTATAGCCCTGCTTCTGGCTGAGCGGCGCGCCGCCCTGAATGCGCACCTGCGAGTAGGGAATGGTGCGTTTGAGCGCGGCCCAGCCGCCGCCCAAACCGAACGCGGCCACCATCAGGCGGGTGTAGCCAAAGACCGCCTGCGCCTGGATCAACCCCTGACCTTCCACCCCGCCCACCAGGCGGTCGGCTGGCACATACACATTATCCAGGAAGAGCGCCGCCGTGTTGCTGGCGCGAATGCCGTGCTTGTCCTCCGGTTTGCCCTTGGTGAAGCCTTCGGCGTCATGCTCCACCACAAACCAGGTTGCGCCGCCTGGCGCATTGGCCAGGATCGTGTAGACTTTGGCGACGCCGCCGTTGCTGATCCACTGCTTGCGGCCGGTGATGCGATAACCGGTCACCTTGCCGTCTTCGATCACCGGCTCGGCCTTGGTTTTGAGCGAGCCGAGATCGCTGCCAGCCTGCGGTTCGGTCGCGCCATAGGCCACCAGCAGACCCTCGTTCGCGATGCGGCCCATCCAGTAGGTTTTCTGCTCTGGCGTGCCGCCCACCGTGATGGGGTCGCTGCCCAGGAAAGTGGCCAGCACCCCGGTCGCGATGCCCAGGTCAATGCTGGCCATGACCTCGGAGACACGGTAGATGTCATAGGCGCCGCCGCCCATGCCATCGAACTCTTCGGGGATGAAGAGGAGATGCAGGCCCACGTCGCCATAGAGCGCTTCCAGAACGGCATGAGGGAATTCGTCCTTGTAGTCAAGCTCAAGCAAGTAGGCATTGGTCAGCTCACGCTCCGCATACTTTTGCAGCGTGGACAACACCATGTTGAGGGTTTGGGTATCCAGTCCGGCCATCGAATGGTTCCTCCTAAATTTAACTCACTATCCTCAGGGCACGGGCGCAATCTGTGCCATGCCTGTGACAAATTGAACAAGCAGGATTATAGGCGTCGAGTCACGGCGGTCATATGCGCCATATCATAATGCGTTGGCCGATTTCATGACCTCCTATGGCGCAACGCGTCACTTTTCGACAAGTCGAGGACTCCGGAGCGTCCGGAGTGCCGAACTCGTTCGGCGTATGTTCAGGCCAGGTCAGTTGCCCATGCGCCGGGCGCACAACCGTGCATGAAAATGTGACGCAAGCCGCCGGCTTGCCTCCGTGGCGCGGGCGCTGCAATCCGGCGGATTGCGCCACAGGGCTATTTTCAGGTCAGTTTCCATGCCAGGGGGCACAATCGTGCATGAAAATGCCTTTGCGTCTTTGCTTCTTTGCGTCAGGATATTTTCAGGTCAGTCAGCGGTTGGGTCATTCTATGCAGGCGGCGTGTCCTGTCAACTTTGCGCGGTGCAGAGCAGGCGACTGCCAGTCGCGGCAACGCGTGACCAATCCAACCTGCGTTGACTGGAGACGAGTTGCGCGCCGGTTTGATGTTTCGGCGCTTGTGGCGTACAATTTCCCGCGTGCACTCTGCACCTGCCCATGAAGGAGGAATCCCACCATGACCACTCGCCCATCACGTCCCTGGCTGCTACCCGCCCTGATTGCGCTGATCCTGGCGATCGGCAACCTGGCCGCCAACTGGGTGGCTGCCGATCTGCAGGAAACGCTCGAACCGGTGCGCTGGCTGGTTTGGGCCGCGTTTGCCATCTCATTGGTTGCCGCAGTCTGGATTGCCGTGCCGGGAGGCGCGGCGCCCATCCAACGCTGCGCCCGGCGGTCGCCAGGCCGCCAAGCTGTATGAGGAGCAGCGCCGGCGCTACCTTCAGCGCATCGCGGCCGATCTGCGCTTCTTGCCGCTGACCGCGGTGGACATCAAGGCGGCCAGCGCGGAGACGCCGGCGGAAGAACGCCTGCCGCTGGCCGATGTCTACGTGGCGCTCGATACCAAGACCCGCGTGCCGACCGAAGACCCTTCCGGCCGTAAGCGCGGCCAGGAGGAGATGCTGGGCCGGCCGGATGAGCGCCCCTGGTCCGCGCTGGAGGCCGTGGCGCAGACCCCGCGCCTGGTGTTGGTGGGCGAGCCGGGCGGCGGCAAATCCACCTTTGTCAATCACCTGGCTTACTGCCTGGCCAATGCCGCGCTGGACGCCCGCGGCGGCTGGCTGGAGCGCTTGCCCACCTGGCCGGCCGACGCCAGCCAGGTGCTGCCTGTGCCGGTGACGCTGCGCTACCTGGCGGCCTGGCTGAGCAAGGCGACCGATCCCCCACCGAAAACCGGCCTGCTGCTCGCCTATCTCGCATCCTGGCTGGGCGAGAATGGCCTGGGCGACTGCCTTGAGTTTTTGACCGATCATCTGCAGGACGGCGCCGCCATCTTGCTCCTGGATGGCCTGGACGAGGTGCCTGTCCAGGCGGCCGTGCTGGGGCGCATCAAAGAGATGATCAACGACCTGCCCATCGCCTACCCAAGCCTGCGCGTGGTTGTGACCTGCCGCGTCTTGAGCTACCAGGACAGGCGCTGGCATTTGTCCGACACCCTCTGGCCCACAGTGGTGGAGCTGGCGCCGTTGGACGAGGAGAAGATTGACGCCTTCATCTCGGCCTGGTATCGCCAGTTGGCGGTGATGCGCGAGCGCACACCCGACGAGGCCCAGACCTCAGCCGCCAAGCTGAGCCGCGCGGTGCGCCGTGAGGACTTACGCCGGCTGGCGCGCAATCCGCTGCTGCTGACCACGATGGCCGTGGTGCATACGCGCAGGGACGAGCTGCCCGACGCGCGTGTGCTGCTCTACCGAGACGTGGTTGACCTGCTGCTCTCGCGCTGGGAGGCGGTCAAGCTGAAGGGCGACGCCGGTGGACAAACGACCTGGCGCCGCCTGCTGGCTGAGGCCGGTCTGCAGGACATTGATGTGCAGCAAACGCTCTGGCGCCTGGCCTACGACGTACATGCCCATTTGCCGCAAGAGGCCGATCGTGAGGCCACGGCCGACGTGACCATGAGCGACCTGGTCGCGGCCCTGGCCGATCTGCACCCGCAGAAGAGCAAGGATTGGGCCGAGCAGGTGGTGGCGGTGATGAACGAGCGTGCGGGCCTGCTAGTGGAGGTGGTGCCGGGCCAGCTCTATCGTTTTCCGCATCGCACCTTCCAGGAATACCTGGCCGCCTGCCATCTCAGCCGCCAACGCGACTTCGTGAGCGAGACCGTGAAACTGGCCGCGACCGCCAGCTTCTGGCGCGAAGTGATCCTCCTGGCGGTCGGCATCCAGGTACAGGATGGTCGCGACGAGCCGCTGCTCCTGGTGGACGAACTGTGCCCCAAGACCCCGCCGGCGGATGATGCGGCCTGGCGGCAGGCCTGGCTGGCCGGACAGGCGCTGCTGGACTTTGGCCTGGGCCGCGCGCAGCGGCGCGCGCTCGGCCCTGAGCTGATCGAACGCGTGCGCCAGCGCCTGACCGATCTCATCACGCACGACCGCCTCACCCCGCGTGAACGGGCCGAAGCCGGCTCCGTGCTCAGCGCGTTGGGCGATCCGCGACTTCGATGTGCTGCTGCCCGTGCCGGCCGGCGAGTTTACGATGGGGAGCAACGATCGTCAATGACAACGAGAAACCGGCGCATCCGGTCTGGGTGGGTGATTTTCGTATCGGCGCCTATCCGGTCACCAATGCGCAGTACGAGGAGTTTGTCCTGGCGACCCACCACGAGCCGCCGGTTCACTGGCGGGGGCCGCGCGCGCCGATCGAACTGCGCAATCATCCTGTGGTGTATGTCGGTTGGGATGACGCCAACGCCTACTGCGCCTGGCGCAGCCGGCAGGAGGGGCGTGAGCTGCGTCTGCCCACCGAGGCGGAGTGGGAGAAGGCTGCCCGCGGCACGGATGGCCGCACCTGGCCGTGGGGTAATACCTTCGACGCTATGAAGTGCAACATGGGTGAGACCGGCATCGGCGACACCAGCCCCGTAGGCATCTTTGCGGCCGGCCGCAGCCCTTATGAGGTCTTCGATATGGCCGGTAATGTTTGGCAGTGGACGCGCAGCGCGTGGGGCGAGGATTGGCAGAAGCCAGAGTTTGGCTATCCGTATCGGGCCGACGACGGGCGTGAGGATCAGAGTAGAACAAATGTTCATCGTGTGATGCGTGGCGGCTCTTTCGTCTCCAACGTTGACCCCGTGCGCTGCGCCTATCGTATCGGGGACCCGCCTGGCGCCCGTAACAGCAATGTGGGTTTCCGGGTGGTCGCCCCCGGCCTCTGAACCTCTGCCTCTGTTTGCTCTGACCTCTGATCTGCGCTCTGTGGGCGTGCGTAGCGGTGGGGGAAACAGGCCACGACCGCGGATGGGGGTCTGGGGGGAGCTCGCTGTCGCCGCAAGGATGTCCACTTTCGACAACGGCCGGCAGTTCCAAATTTTTACCGCAAAGACACAAAGGGCGCAAAGAGACCGCCCATTTACGACTCATCCTGCCGTTTCTTTGTGTTCTATGTGTTCTTTGTGGTCAAGTGTTTGCTAAACTCGGAATTTCTGGACAACGACTGCGCGCCTTGCTGGTTGCCCATCATGGCGGTAAAATACCACGGAGGTACCATGACGCAACGATTGCCAATTCCACCCGAAAAAATGGCCGTCTATCGGGCCACGGCTCGACAGCGCGAGCAGGCGCGACGAGCTGCGGTGGAAGCCCGCCGCGTTTGCGCCCTGGCCCTGGCGCAAACGGCCAGTCAGTTGCTCAAGCAACAGTTTGGCGCGCAGCGTGTGGTGTTGTTTGGCTCCATCCTGACGCCGGCGTTCTTTCACGAACGCTCTGATATTGATCTGGCGGTGTGGGGCCTGAACGAGCGCCTCTACCTGCGCGCCCTGGGCCGTCTGCTCGATCTCGATCCGAACTTCGAGTTCGACCTGGTCGAATTCGAGGTGGTTCCGCCGCGCCTGCAGGCATCTATACAGAAGGAGGGACAAGAACTGATTTTAGCGTAGGGAAAGCGTAGGGTTGGCGTCCAGTTTGCCGCCTTCCCCGGTGTTATTCTGACACCAGAAACAAGCGAGCAAACAAAGATGTGAATCTCTTCTTTCTTCTCCTCCTTTTCGATGAACATCCCAGGTCGGGCAGCCTGGGATGTTCGATTTTCTGGCCGATTTTCGATTGCCAATCTCCAATCTCCGGTCTCTCCCCCCTCAATACGCCCGCCCAAACAGCGCCACCTTCGCCGCCGGCCGGCCGGTGTAGAAGCAGGTTCCGCTCCCCTCTGGCTGTTCCAGCGGGAAGCAGCGGATGGTGGCCTTTGTCTCTTCCTTGATGCGGTCCTCATCCTCGCTGCTGCCGTCCCACCAGGCGCGACAGAAACCGCCCGGCCCATCCAGCACTTCTTTCAACTCTCCGTACGAGCTGACATCCACGATGTTGGCGTCGCGGAAGGCGGTCGCGCGCGCCAGCAGGTTGGCTTGAATCTCTGTGAGGGCTTGCTGAACGGTGGCCGCGGCGCCGGCCCGTTCGATGCTGCGTTTGCCTTCACGACCGGGGATGTCGCGCCGCGCCAGCACGAGCTGTCCGTTCTGCACATCGCGCGGCCCAATCTCGATGCGCAGCGGCACGCCGCGCATCTCCCAGTCGTTGAACTTGAAGCCGGGCGAGTAGTTGTCGCGCAGATCGAGCTTGGCGCGCAGACCCGCGGCCTTCAGCTCTCGCTCCAGCGCGATGGCTGACTCAGTCACCAGCACCTGCTCCTGCTCCTTGCGCCAGATCGGCACGATGACCGCCTGATACGGCGCTAACTTCGGCGGCAGTACCAGGCCCTGGTCATCGCCGTGCGTCATGACGATGGCGCCCACCATGCGCGTGCTCAGGCCCCAGGAGGTGGTCCAGCAGAGCTGCAACTGGTTGGCCTTGTCCAGGTATTGAATGTTGAACGCTCTGGCGAAGTTCTGTCCCAGGTTGTGCGACGTGCCCGATTGCAGCGCCTTCTTGTCGCCCATCATCGCTTCGATCGTGTAGGACTTGTCCGCGCCGGCGAACTTCTCTCGCGCCGACTTGATGCCGCGGATGACCGGAATCGCGGCGTCGTTGATGGCAAAGTCCGCGTAGACATTGAGCATCTGCAGGGTCTCCGCCTCCGCCTCTTCGTAGGTGGCGTGCGCGGTGTGTCCTTCCTGCCACAGAAACTCGGTGGTGCGCAAGAAGAGGCGTGTGCGCATCTCCCAGCGCACCACGTTGCACCACTGGTTGATGAGCACCGGCAGGTCGCGGTAGGAGCGAATCCACTGTGCGTACATGTGGCCGATGATCGTTTCGGATGTGGGGCGCACCACCAGCGGCTCCTCCAACTCCTTGCCGCCGCCGTGCGTCACCACGGCCAGCTCGGGCGCGAAACCTTCCACGTGCTCGGCTTCTTTTTGCAGAAAGCTCATGGGAATCAAGAGCGGGAAGTAGGCGTTCTGATGACCGGTTTCCTTGAAACGGCGATCCAGTCCATCGCGGATGGCTTCCCACAGGGTGTAGCCGTAGGGTTTGATGACCATGCAGCCTTTGACCGGCGAGTAATCGGCCAGGTCGGCGCGTAGCACCACATCGGTGTACCAGCGCGAGTAGTCTTCCCCGCGCGGGGTAATGCGTAGTTCTTCTGCCATGACGAAACTCCTTGGATTAAGTGCAAAGCGCAGAGTGCAAAGCGCAAAGCGCAGAGTGCAAAGTGCAAAGTGCAAAGTACAAAGTGCAAAGTACAAAGTGCAATGCGTTTTCGGAGAAAACGCAGAGAGCATAAAGCGCAACGTGTGAAGTGCAGGGCAATGCCATACACGGCGTGAGTGTTTGCGAGATGAAGTTGTGCAGCCCCCCGTGCGTGCGCCAGGCGCTACGCCAGGGGGCGAGGCGGGGATGGGAGGGTGGCTTGCAGGCGGGTGAGGATTTCCTGGGGCGAGGCGACGACTTCGGCCAGGGCCGCGACCGACGAGCCGATATGGCTGTGGGCGAGGATGGCGCCGATGATCGGCTGCCAGGCGTCGCCCAGGAGCAGGAAGGGGCGCGGGGTCATCGCCCCAATTTGGAGGAGGTTCCAGACGTAGGTGACCTCGGCCAGGGTGCCGACGCCGCCCATCACCGCGACGATGGCATCGCCTGCGTCGGCCAGGGCGGTCATGCGCTGCATCAAATCAGCCGTGCGACGTTCTTCATGCACCCAGGCGTTGGTGGTATGGCGTTCGAACACATCGCAGGTGACGCCGATGACATGACCGCCGGCCTCAGCCGCGCCGCGACTGGCCGCTTCCATGGTGCCATTGTAGCCGCCGGTGGCCACGGCGTAACCGGCCCGCGCCAGAAGTTTGCCCAACAGGCGTGCTTCTTCGTAACAAGCCGCGCCGGCCACGCAGCGTGAACTGCCAAAAATGGTAACGGTTGTCGGTGTATCCATGCGAACTTGTCGGTCCTTGTTGCTTTGCTTGCCAGATTTCTGCTGCAGCCTTTGTCAAACCTCAATGACCCGGTGCGGGTAGACATTGATGACATCGGTCTGATGGTAGCGTGTCGCCACCACTTGATTACGATTGTACACATGAATGTGGCCGTGCAGCAGGTAGCGCGGGCGAAAGGTGCGCAGCAGCCACAGAAAACTCTTGAAACCGGTGTGCGCCCGGTCGGGCTGATCGTGTATGCCAAAGGCCGGCGCATGGGTCACCAGCACATCAAGATAGCGCCCGTAACGCAGGCGATTCATCATCAGCCGGGGCGCCAGGTTCAACGCCTGCAGCCACATGTCGTTTTCGCTGTACTGGAACCACGCACTGGGGTTGTAGCGCATGCATCCTTCCAGGCCGGCCAGCAACAGGCCATGTTCGTTGACGGTGATGCCGTGCAGGTTGGTGCCCACACGGGGCTGCGCAATGCCGACCTCGTCGGCGCGCTGCTCCAACTCGAAGCCGTGGTTGCCAAAGACGAAATAGCTGGGGACATTCAGGGTGCTAGCCAGGTATTCCAGGTAATAGAATGGAAGGTCACCACAACTGATCAGAACATCTGTGGTGCTCTGTAGCTTGAATGCTCCCGGGCCGTACAGATGCGGCTCAACTTCATCGCTGACAACCAAAATGCGCATAGGCCTGCACTGGGTTCAGGGTCATTAAAACCCGGTCTCTGTCAGCGGCGGGCAAAGGCTGCTGCACTTACCAGAACGTCGAGCTGTCTCCTCGCAAACCGATCAAGACCCGTCCCCGTCCCGCCGCGGTCAGGGGTGCGAGTATACCATAAACGACCATGGGTGTCAACGCCCTTCGACGAGGGTCAGTAGTTCCAAATGTAGCCTGGTTTTTACCACAGAGATCACAAAGAACGCAGAGAAGTTGCCGATTTGCGTCTGATCTGCCGTTTCTTTGTGGTTGAATGTGTGCTACATTTGGAACTGCTGGACGAGGGCCTTCAGTTTTGCACTTGACAGCCATCGCGTCCCGTGCTACAATGTTTATGACGCAGTGCGTCACAAGAATAAGGAGAAAAACTATCCCAGGACAGCCAAGCCGGCAACCATCTATCGTGCCCTGGTGCATGAAGAGGATATCTACGTCCTGATGTAGCCGCGACGGCGCGTGGCGTGTTTGCGAAGCGTCCAAAAAAAGGCGTGCCACGCGATTGACAGTTGTGAAGCGGTGTGCTATAATGCCTTATGACGCAATGCGTCATAGAGGATTGAATCGAAAGAAAGATAACCAGACCCGCTCTTGTCGGGCAGTGTGTTAGGCTGACGGGATGTGTTGTGATAGAGAAATGACAAAGGGAGGCCAATCATGGCTGAGATGACGAGACTCGAGAATGTGCGCAAGCAGGCGGAAACGCGCATGCACGATGCGCAGGAAACCATCAAGAAGTGGAGTGGCACCGCGACGCACGATGTGCGCGATAGCAGCCACAAGGCGTTGCTGGTGAGCTTCGGCACCGTGGGTACATCCCAGGATGCTGTCGCGGACCTCATCAAATGGACGACCGATTTTTATGAGAGATCGGTCAAGCGTGGCCAGGAGATGGAGGATTGGGCGCTGAAGGAAGCGCGTCATTACTGGAAGGAAGGTCGCCAGCGCGTCGAAGCAGCGGAAGACGACCTGGAGGGGCGGGTCAAGCACCTGGTCGCGCGCATCGAAGTGCCGACGCGCGCCAAGGTGCAGAATCTGGTCGAGGAAATTGATCAGCTAGAGAGCAAGGTTGAGGAGCAGGTGACCAACCTGCATGAAACGACCATGCAGCACCTGCCGCTTGCCAACTACGCCAAGCTGAATGTCAAGGAAATTGTCAACAAGCTGGCCGACCTGACGGTCACTGAGATGCAGGCCATTCGTGACTTCGAGGCGTCCGTGGGCAAGCGGGCCACGGTGCTTCGTGAGCTGACGCGGCGCATCGAGGCGATGCCGATTGCCGACTACGATGACCTGGCCGTCGAGCAGATAACCGCCAAGATGGATAGCCTGAACACGGCCCAGTTGACGGTGATTGCGCAGTACGAGCGCGCACACGGCAACCGCGTTGGCGTGCTGCAGAGCATTGACGCCCGTCTGCACAACTCGGAGATGATGCCTGCGTAAGGCTGCATCTCGTCCGCAAACCTCCGAAAGGTTCTTGGCGCCGCGTTTGCGCAGGGTTTTGACACTGCGCGAACGCGGTGCTATAATTTGCGAGGCGCACTCCCAGGGTCCATAGCTCAATAGGTAGAGCAGCTGACTTTTAATCAGCGGGTCGCTGGTTCGATTCCAGCTGGACTCATAAGACACGCGAAAACGATCAACTGAACCTGTGTCAGTTGATCGTTTTTTTGTAACTGCTCAGTCACCTGGCGCCGACTGCCAGTGTGAATCCGTGTTGATCCGTGTACTAATCCTACGGCCCCGCGGTACGCCCATCAGGCGCGATTTCAATCGCTCGTTGCGGTTATTCCACCCTCGCGCGCCACTCCCGCGCCGCGACCGCGGTCTCGGGCCATAGACGGGCGCCGGCGGGCGTGCCCTGTTCTTCTTCGAAGATGAGCAGTTCGTTGGCGGCCGCCAGCCAGGAGGCTGGCGCTTTGTAGAACTCCTGCGGGCCGATCTGCCAGTAGCGCCCCAGGCTGCGGCCGTTGAGCCACAGATGCCCCTTGCGCAGACTGCCCAGGCTCAGTTTGAACGGCCCCAAGCCGTGCAGGGTCGGGTCGTAGGCGAAGCGGGTGCGGAAGAAGACGGGGCGCGGCGGTCGCTGTGACCCGCCAGGCGCCGTGCGGCTCGTCTGCGCGCGGCTGACCTGGAACGCCCGTACCGGCGAACACAGCCGGGTGAACGCCGGACCGGTATTCCCACACGGCGTCCAGCGCCTGGTCGGCGTCGTAGGTGAGCAGCCAGGCGCGCCAGGGCTGCCCGGCGTAGTCACGAATGTGCAGGGCGATGACGTTGGCGCGGTCTGGCTGCAGCCGCTCGCTGATATCGAACTTGAAGAAACCACCGCCAAAATGCCGGCTGAAACGGATCAGCGGCTGGCCGTTGATGAAAAGCGCGCCGGGATTACGGTCCCCGGTCAGATAGAGCAGCGCCCGTCGCCCGGCCGGCGCGGGCAGCTCGCGCAGCAGCCAGATGTCGCTGCCCGCGCCCTCGGGCGGTGCAAAGTGTGCCAGGTCAACGTCGCGGGCATCCGGCCGCACGTGGGCCGGACGCGCGTTGGCCAGCGCCTCGCCGGCGAAGGCTGCCTCCTGCCAGAGGGCCGTCCAGCCGCTGGTGATCTCTTCCTGCTGTCCGCCCAGGTAGAGGGTGTCGGTCAGTCCCTTGATCTCGCTCAGGCCGCTGCCGTAGTTGAAGCGCCCCAGGTCATCCACCAGTAAACGCAGGTCATGCGCGCCGGGCGTCAGGGTCAGAGGCAGGGCGAGCGTCGGACCGTCTGGCCCGACGCCGAAGGCGCCGACAAACGCGCCATCCACGAACAGATGCCCGCGATCGGCCAGGCCAGGCGCGGCCAGGGTGGTGACCTGGGCCTGCGCTGCCTGGAAACGGCCGCGATACCAGGCGTAGCCATGCGCGTTGGGCGCATTTACGCCCGGATTGCCCAGCGGCTGCCAGCCCTCGTTTATTTCCAACTCCAGGCAGGTTGCGCTTTCCCAGGCGCCCAGCGCCGGCGCCGCGGTCGGCGGCAACGCCTGCGGACCTTGAGCGGGCGACATTTCACTGATGCGGCCATCTGCGGCGACCCAATACCACGGCTGGCTGCCGCGCGGATCGAGCCGGGCGCGCAGGGTTCCGTCGGCGTCCAGCACACCCTCGGTGACGACTTGGGGGCCGAGCAGGAAACCCGATTCGCCCACAGGCCAGCAGCGTTCGGCGTAGGCTTGCGTCAGCAGGATCACGGTCAGCGTTTTCGTGGCGTTGGGCGACGATGGGCGTGTGGCGCGTAGGACAGTCGGCGCTTCGTGTAGCCAGTATTCAACCCGTAACTCGCGGGCAACGATCTGGCAGGTGACGCCGTGCGTTTCTTCGTGTAGTTCCCAGTCTCGCGGCCCGTTTCCGGTCACGCCGTGGTTTGGGGTCGCGGCATTGGGGATTTCTGCAAGCGCCAGGCGGCCGACTTCGCCCGCGCAACCGTAGATCACCAGCACATCTTGGTCAGGCCAGCGCCAGAAGCCCAGGATGCGGCCGGTGTGGTAGCGCAACTGCAATCCGCTGTCGGCCAGGGGCAGGTTCATGAACAGCGGTTTGACCGCAAACGCTTCGACCTCGACCGCCAGGTGAACGGGGTTGGCGTCCGTAGCGGTGAGTTTGTGAAAAACCTGGTAGACCTGGCGGTCCGCGGTGTCATTGCGCAAATAGGCTGCGGCGAATTCGCCGTTGCGCACGCTGCGCAGCGGTTCGCCGCCGCCGCCGGCGCGGCCCGCCACCGCTTTGGCGCCCACGACGCGCGGCCCGCCCGCAGCGGCCGCGACCAGCAGGGGGGCCAGCGTTGATCCCAGGGTGCCCAGAAACAGGTGATGGCGCCGGGCCACGAAATACTTGGCGGTCAGCTCGCCGTATTCCGACACGGGCGCGTCGTAGTCGTAGGAGGTGGTCATGTGGATGGTGTCGCCGCCCACGGTACGTCCGCCCCAGAATCCGAAGTTGGTGCCGCCCGCCCACATCCAATGGCTGAGGCCGCTGGCGCCGACGGCTGTCAATTCGTGTAGTCGAGCATCCAGCCCGGCCGCTGATTTGCCATTGTGACGGCTGGCGCCCCAGTTGTCGAACCAGCCGCTCCATAACTCGCTGACGATCATGGGGTTGTCAGGCCAGGCGCGGCGGGTCTCCTGCAGCTTGCGGTCCAGGCCGGTCCAGCCATTGCGGAACTCGGCCACGCCGGGCATGGCGCCCATGCAGGTGTAGAGGGGAACGGTGATGCCCCGCTCGTTCAGCGCCTGCGCCAGGGTGGCCTGATGGCCGTCGTGCCCGTAGACGCCGGAGGCCCAGTGTTCGTTTTCGATTTGGACGAGGATGATGGGGCCGCCGCGGTCGGCCTGGCGGTCGGCCAACAGCGGGATCAGGGTGTCGAACCAGCGTAGCGTCGCGTCCAGGAAGGCCGGGTTGTCCAGGCGGTAGGCGATGCCGGGCTTGGCCGCCAGCCAGTTGGGGATGCCGCCGTTTTCCCATTCGGCGCAGATGTAGGGGCCGGGGCGGGCGATGATCTTCAGGCCGAGATCGTGACACAGATCCATGAATGCCGGCAGGTCGGCCATGTCGCTGAAATCGGTGTGCCCTTCCTGCGGCTCATGCAGATTCCAGGGAATGACGAAATCAATCGTGTTGAGTCCGGCTGCACGCGCCGACAAGAGCAACGATCGCCATTCGGCTCGGGGATAGCGAAAGTAGTGAACCTGGCCGGCCAGCAGGTAAAACGGCCGGCCGTCCAGCGTGATGCCATCGCGGGAACAGGCGACGTGTGTCATGCGGTTGACCTCTTGGACAAAGTACAAAGCACAAAGTACAAAGTGCAAAGGGGCTGCGACGACCTGCCGTAAGCGCCTCTCTCTCATTCAGCACTATGTACTATGCACTTTGCACTATGCGCTCTTTCACGCCTGGCGCTTGCCGTTGCCGTTGCCGGGCGATGACAGTAGTTCGGCCAGTTGTTGGGCGCCCTGGGAGTCGGTGACAGCCAGCACCTCGTCGCCCACTTCGAACGCAGTGACGCCGCGCGGCAGGACGATTTCACCGTGGCGCACAATGGCCGCGATGACGCAGTGCTCCGGCAGGGCCAGGTCCTTGAGGGCGATGCCCAGCGCCCTGGCGCCGACCGGCACTTTCTGTTCGACGATGGCAAAGTTGCCGCGGCGCAGCTTGAGCAGCGTCATCATGTCGCCGAGCGACATTTCTTCCTCGATGAGGCCGGAGAGGATTTCGGCAGCGTTGAGAGCCACGTCCACATGGAACTTTTGATCGAAGAGCCAGGCTGAGCGCGGGTTGTTGACGCGCGCGATGGTGCGGCCAACTTTGTAGCGTGAGCGCGCCATGAAACAGAGCGTCAAATTGTCGGCGTCGTTGTTGGTGACGGCCGCGACCACATCGGCGCGCTCGATGCCGGCCTGCTCCAAGATCTGCGGGTCGGTTGCTTTGCCTTCGTAGATGGCTTCGGTTGGCAGCTCACGATGGATACGAGCCAGGATGTCGGGACGGCTTTCGACGAGACGAATGTCATGGTTTTGGGCCAACAGCAGTGTGGCTAACTGAGTGCCGGTGCGACCGCCCCCGGCAATTAAAACAAACATGTTATTTT
>JADJYJ010000002.1 GCA_016719785.1 Candidatus Amarolinea dominans | reverse complement strand
AAAGCCACAACCCGCGGGGCGATCATCATTCCATCCTGCTCTCGAACTACTGGCCCAGACCCAAGCACTGATGATGAAGGGCAAAACGACAGCGGAGGCCCGCGCCGGCTGATATGCTGGGCCGACAGCCCAAGTAAAGGC
Source organism: Candidatus Amarolinea dominans (assembly GCA_016719785.1). Classification (NCBI taxonomy): domain Bacteria; kingdom Bacillati; phylum Chloroflexota; class Caldilineae; order Caldilineales; family Candidatus Amarolineaceae; genus Candidatus Amarolinea; species Candidatus Amarolinea dominans. The sequence continues at coordinate 19,016 of JADJYJ010000002.1, read as the reverse complement.
TGGACGGGCTGGCGATCACAAGACCTTCACCGGCTTGACGACCAACTCCTTGCTCTATCGACTGACGCCGACCGTTCTCGGTGTTACTCGTCGCGCTGTACGGCACGAATCTTTCACGCGAAACGATCTGGGATATCAACTCCCGCTTCGATCAGTAGGGCGTTGAGTTGGGCAAACAACCATACGGCCATCTTGCCGGAGCTTCAGGCCGGGGCGATGTGTGCACCCACGATCGCTTCCACCAATGGCTTGATCAAGCGCGATCAAGCGGTTTCAGGTTCTGGAAATTGAAGATTCGATTCCCGGAGAGAAGGAATGAACCTGTTGACTCTATTTCCGACGAGAAAGGAGCTTTGCCATGACATCCACCGCTGGCGGGCAAGCATCCGGCCCCCCTCGAAACCCTGGTCAATGTTCCGCGCCTGATCTCGGCCTACGTACACCAGGGCCGGATCTGGCCGATCCGACGCAGCCGCGTGGCCTTCCCGGCACCTCCGGGCACGAACATCCCTCAAGGAGAGTTTCAACGAAGCCACATCTTGGCGGTCTAGCAGGCCCTCTGTGGAATATCGCCAGGCGCAGGGCATCACCGACCGCTGGGTTCATCGGCATGGACTCCCACGCCCTGTCAGAGCGGCGCTGGTGAAGGAGGTCGAGGTGTTGCCGCCAACGGCGGAGATGCGTCGTTCAATGTGGCTCGGGCACACGCCCAACCCGGTTATCTCGCATGCCATCTTGGCCCACAACCGCGCCGGAGAGCGGTCTGGCCGACGGCGTGGTGGGCACCCTCCCATAATCCCGCCCGGCGACGGCGGCTCTGGGTATAACCCCCCAGCGGGCGGCCCAGCCGACACCACCGTCAAGAAGGCGTGCAGACCGCGCCAATGAGATCCTGGATGATGGCTCGGGACCGTCAAGCGCATGCCGCTGGCTCGCGCCCTGAAAGCCGGGACCACGCACCTCTACGATTTCATCACCCCCTACGTGACGGACCTGCGCCACGTCATCAACTTCCCGGCCATCGTCGCGTCTGGCCTTCGGATCGGGGCTGATCCTATGGGCGGCGCCAGTGTGGCCTATTGGGAGCCGATTGCGGAGACCTACGGCTTGAACCTGACCGTGGTCAACCCCAAGAATAGATCTACCTTCTCCTTCATGACCGTGGACAAGGACGGCAAAATTCGCATGGACTGCTCGTCGCCCTATGCCATGTGGCGAGCCTGATCGGGCTGAAGGACCGTTTCGACATCGCTTTCGGCAACGACACGGACGCGGACCGGCATGGCATTGTCACGCCCAGCGTCGGGCTGATGAATCCAAACCACTACCTGGCCGTTTGCCATCTGGTATCTGTTCCAGAACCGGCCCGGCTGGCGAGCGGACGCCGTGGGCAAGACGCTGGTGTCCAGTTCTATGATTGACCGCGGGCAGCCTCCCTGGGCCGACGGTTGTGTGAGGTGCCCGTGGGCTTCAAGTGGTTCGTGGATGGCCTGATGGACGGCTCCTTTGGCTTCGGCGGCGAAGAGAGCTTGCGCGTCCTTCCTGCGTCAGGATGGCGCCGTGTGGACCACTGACAAGGATGGCATCATCCTCGACCTGTTGGCGGCCGAGATCACCGCGGTGACAGGCTGCGATCCGGGCGAGCATTACCGGAACCTGACCGCGCAATTCGGCAGCCCGGTCTATGAACGCTGATGTCGTCGCCACGGCCGGCCCAAAAGGCCGCGCTGGAACGGCTGTCGCCAGACATGGTCGCCGCGCGGACCTGGCAGCCGAGCGGATCGTTGCCAGGCTGATTCCGTGCGCCCTTCAACCAGGCGCCAATCGGCGGTTTGAAGGTGGTCACTGGAGAACGGCTGGTTTTGGCCCGGCCGCCGGGCACGGAGGACATCTACAAAATCTATGCGGAGAGCTTCCGCGCTAGCAGCACCTCAAGCTGATCTTCAGCGAGGCGCAGGAGATCGTCGCGGCGGCGTTCAACAAGGCAGGAACAACGTCTTCGACGTGAAGGACGGGATACATATGTCTCCAATTCTCGAAGTTTATGAACTGGTCAAGCAGTACGGCAACTTCACCGCAGTGAAGGGCATTTCCTTCGCGGTCCAGGAGGGCGAGATCTTCAGCCTGCTCGGCCCCAACGGTGCAGGCAAGACCACCACCATCTCGGTGCTTTCCACCCTCTACGCACCCACCCGCGGGGATGCAGTCATCGCCGGCCATTCCGTGACCCGCAGTCCGATGGATGTGCGCCGGGCTATCGGCGTTGTGCCGCAGGAACTGGCCCTTTACGACGACCTGACCGCCCGCGAAAACTTGGTCTTCTGGGGCCAGATGTACGGCCTGGCCGGCAAGGCGCTGGCCGCTCGCGTGGACGAGGTGCTGGCGCAGATCGGCCTGACCGGGCGCGCCAAAGAGCGCGTCAAGACCTACTCCGGCGGCATGAAGCGCCGCGTCAACATCGGCGTTGGCCTGCTGCAAAGCCCCCGGCTGCTCTTCACGGACGGGCCGACCGTCGGTATTGACCCGCAGTCCCGCCGCGCCATCCTCGACTCGGTCAAGGAGCTGAACCGCCAGGGCATGACCATCCTCTACACCACCCACTACATGGAGGAGGCCCAGGAGCTTTCGCACCGGGTTGGCATCATGGACCACGGCGAACTGATCGCCCTGGGCAGCCAGGCCGAGCTGACCCCGCCAGGTGGGCGAGAACGGACCCTGGTCCTGCACGTCGGCGCGGGACGAAGACGCCGAGGCGCTGGCGCAGTCGCTGCGCCCCATTGCAGGCGTTTTGCAGGTCAACGTCACCGATCACGAGATCGCGCTGACTACACACCAGGCGGAGGAAATCCTGGCGCCGGTGGTGACGCGCCAACGACCGCGGCATCAAGATTCATTCCATTGACATGTGCGAGCCGAACCTGGAAGCGGTGTTCCTCCAGCTAACCGGCCGCGGCCTGCGCGATTGACCAGGAGCCAGATCATGAAAAGCTCATCCTCATCGGTCTCAAGATGTCAAACTGATCTTCCGCGACCAGCCGCGCTCACCTTTATGCTCCTCACGCCCTTTCTGCTGACCATCGGCCTGGGCTTCGTCACCCGGCCAGATGGGTCGCAGCAGCACCAGCGGGGTGGCGGCCATCCCGGTGCTGGTCGTCAACCAGGACGACGGCCAGTTGGGCCAGGCCCTGGCAGACCTGCTCCGATCTGAAGATCTGGCCGGGCTGCTGCTGCCCACGCTCGTGGCGGACGCGACCGGGGCTCGCGGCCAGGTGGATGCGGACCAGGCGGCCGCGGCGGTCATCGTACCCGCGGGCTTCAGCGACAGCATCATCCCCCGCAGCGGTCAGACGCCGTCCGGGCAGGCGGTGAAAATCGAAGTCCACAAAATCGGCCTGGCCGGTGAGCGCCGGGGTGATCCAGGCCATCGTCGAAGGGTTCATCAGTCGCGTGGAGACGGGCCGCGTGGCCGGCCAGGTGATCGTCGTGCAGGCGCTGACCGCCGGCCTGATCGCGCGACCAGGCGCAGGATTTCGCCGTGGCCGTAGGCCAGCGCCAGACCGCAGCGTCTGCAGCCGAGCCCGCTCATCCGGCTGCAGTTCTCTGCCAGCGGCGAGGAACAGCAGCCCTTCAACCCGATGGCCTACATGGCGCCGAGTATGGCGCTCCTGTTCCTCATGTTCACCGTCACCAACGGCGGCCGCTCGCTCCTGGCCGAAAAGGCGCAGGGCACGCTGGCGCGGCTGCTCATCTCGCCCACTACCGGCGCCCAGGCGCTGCTCGGCAAACTGTTCGGCGCCTATCTGACCGGCGTCTTGCAGATGCTCATCCTGATCCTCACCGGTTCGCTGTTGTTCGGCCTGCGCTGGGCGACCCGCTGGGCCTGCTGGTGCTCATCCTGGCCGCGGTGTTCGGCGCGCTGGGCTGGGGCATGCTCATCACCGCGCTGGCGCAGACGCCGGGCCAGGTTTCCGCCGTCGGCACGGCTGTCATGCTCACCTTCGGCATCCTGGGCGGCAGCTTGTGCAGACCAACATCATGCCATCGTGGTTCCAATGGCTCAGCAGGGTCACGCCCAACGCCTGGGGGCTGGATGGCTTTCACCACCCTGGGCCTGGGCGGCACCCTGGCCGATCTGGGCCAGCCTGCTGGGTGCTGGTGATGGGCCTCGCCCTGGCCGCCGCGGCCATCGCCCTGTTCAACCGCCGCTCGCTGCTGCAAGCCTGAGGTGAGAAGCAAATGAGTTGGGAGGCGTCATGAAAATTTTGAGCATCATCTGGAAAGACACCTTGCTGCGCTTTGCGAGCAGGTCGGAACTGCTTTTTTTCCTCATCCTGCCCATCGTCTTCACTTTCATTCTGGCCGGCGGCACGGGCGCGCCGGCCGACAACCGCATCCACCTGTTGGTGGCCGACCAGGCCGGGTCGCCCCTTTCGCAGCAGATCATCGCGGAGCTGGCGAAATCGGGTGGTGCGGCCTGAAGTGGTGACCCTGGCGGAGGAGGCTGCGTTCGCAGATCGCGCCGCCTCGGCCCTGCTGGTCATCCCGGCCAACTGCGACCTGGCCGCCCTGGAGACGGGCGAGATCGTCCTCGACCTGCGCCAACTGCCCAACAATCTCAACGGCGCGGCGGCCGGCCCCTCGGTGCAGGCCGTGCTCTACCGGCTGGGCAGCGTGTCAGCATTGGTCGCCAGGCCGTGGCGGAGGCGGAGCGCCTGCGGCCCTTCGCAGACGAGGCCGGTCGCAGCGCCTTTTTCGACGCCGCCCTGGTCGCGCCTAGGATCGATGGCGCAGGCGCCGGACCGCCTGGAACCGGTCTGCGCGCCGCAGGATCCGGTCAAGTACGACCCGGCCGCCAACTCCTCGGCCGGGCAGTTGATCACCTGGGTCTTCATCCGCTCATCGGCATCTCGGCCGCGTTCGCGTTCGAGCGGCAGACCGGCACCCTGCGCCGTCTGCTGACCACGCCGACCTGCAAGGGCGCCTTCCTGCTCGGCTCCATCCTGGGCAACGTCTTCTGGGCGTTGGTGCAGATGACCCTGCTGATCCTGTTCGGTGTCGTTGTCCTGCGCGTGAATTGGGCGGATCAGCCGGCCGGGCTGGCGCTGGTGATGATCGCCTCGACGCTGGCCGCGGCCGCGCTGGGCGCCATGCTCGGCGCCTTCGTCAAGACGGCCAGCCAGGCTAACGGCCTGAGCATCATGCTGGGCATGGTCATGGCCCTGTTGGGCGGGTGCTGGTATCCCATCGAGCTGTTTCCAGAAACGGTGCGCACGGCCGTCAAGGTGCTGCCCACCACCTGGGCCATGCAGGGCATGACCGATCTGCTGCTGCGTGGGCAGGGCGTGATGGGCGTGCTGCCAGAGGTGGGCGTCCTGCTCGGCTTTGCCGCCATCTTCTTCGCGGTGGGGGTGGCGCGCTTCCGGTATGAGTGAAATCAGAGAAATACCTTGAAAATCCGTCTTGATATGATGGATTTTCAGGGTATAATGACGCCATGATCTACCCACGACCACAATTACAGCAAGACATCACACATGCGCTGACGCGCAGCCGGTCGTCGCGCTCATCGGGCCGCGCCAATGCGGCAAGACGACCCTGGCCCGCGAGTTCGTCCCCGCGGACTCGATGAACTACTTCGACCTGGAAGACCCGATCAGCCTGGCCCGGCTCGACCAGCCCATGACCGCCTTGCAGGGTTTGACCGGATTGGTGGTGATTGACGAAATCCAACGCCGGCCCGAGCTTTTTCCACTGTTGCGCGTGCTCTGCGATCGCACGCCCCTCCCGGCGCGTTTCCTGATCCTGGGCAGCGCCTCGCCCGCCATGCTGCGCCAATCATCAGAAACACTGGCCGGCCGGCTGGAGATCATCCGCATGGCCGGTTTCAGCCTGGCCGAGGTCGGCGTCGAGATGCAAATGCGCCACTGGCAGCGCGGCGGTTTCCCCCTCTCTTTCCTGGCTGCATCGGACGCTGACAGCCTGGCCTGGCGCCGGAACTTCATCCAAACCTTTCTGGAACGAGACCTGCCACAGTTGGGCGTGAGCATTTCCGCGGCCAGCATGTTTCGTTTTTGGAACATGCTGGCCCATTACCACGGCCAGGTCTGGAATGCCGCCGAAACCGCGCAATTTCGAGGTCAGCGAGTCCACGGTGCGGCGCTACCTCGATCTGCTCGAGGGCGCCTTCATGGTGCGCCAGCTGCGGCCCTGGTTCGTCAACCTGGGCAAGAGGCAGATCAAGTCACCCAAACTCTATTTTCGGGATACCGGCATCCCTGCACCAGATGTTGGGCCTGCGAGGAACGTGATCTCTGGCTGCATCCCAAGAGCGGCGCCTCGTGGGAGGGCTATGTGATCGAAGAGGTCATCAAGGCGGTTGATCCGGACGAGGCCTACTTCTGGGCCACGCACTCCGGCGCAGAGCTTGATCTGCTGCTGTTTACTGGTGGCCGTCGCGTGGGCGTCGAGTGCAAGCGCATGGACGCGCCGCGGCTCACCCCTTCCATGCGCAGCGCGCTGACGGATCTGGCGCTCGATCACCTGATCGTCCTCTATCCCGGTGAGCGCCCCTATCCCCTGGCCGAGCGCGTCACCGTGTTGCCCCTGGCATACCTGGCGCAGGGAAGCCAGGCCCTGGCGCGTGGCTTCCACGGACAAATGGACAGCCCTGCCCCCCCAATGGGGAGACGCCGGGGCAGGGACGGCGGCCCGAGGATGACCTGCCCCCCCGGTGGGGGAGGGGGCCGAACGCCCTGGACGCGGCGTTGGCTGTCCACGGCGCAACATGGATCAGCCCGTCTTGACCTGCCCCCCGACCCCCCAACTTTGGGGGGAGACGCATTCCCCCAGGATTGGGGGGCAGGGGGGCACTCCGGGCGCTATCGAGACCATTCTCACTGCCTGGCTGAGCAGTTACCGCGCGGCTCTGATTGCCAGCAGCGGGGCGAAGATGCTATAATCTCCCTGGGGTGCTATCTCACCCTCAACGCCGCGCGGCAGACGGGCAAGACCACCCTCTTTCGTGAGGCGGAGGTGGAGGCTGGTTGATCATTGACGAGTTCGACGCGGTTCAGGAGGAGGTGCAATGATGCTCAAACTGTTGCCCATCGGCATCCAGAGCTTTCGCAAGCTGATCGAAGGCGGCTATCTGTATGTGGACAAGGCGCGCTGGATCACGAGCTGATCCGCAACCCCTCGGGCGTCTATTTCCTGGCGCAGCGCGACGCTTCGGCAAGAGCCTGCTGATCTCGACCCTGGAGGAGAGTCTTCCGCGGCAACCGACCGCTCTTCCGCGGGCTGTGGCTCGACGACCAGCCCTACGACTGGCAGCCCCTTCCCGGTCATCCGCATGGATCTCAGCCTCTATCGCGCCGAGAACGCTGAGCACCTCAAGCTCGTGCTGGCCGAGATGCTGGGCGAGTTGGGGGAACGGGCCGGCATCGCGCTGGGGCCGGGCGACCACCTCAAGCGCTTGCGCGAGCTGGTCTGGCGGCTGGCGGGCGACGGCCGCGTCGTGATCCTGGTAGACGAGTACGACAAGCCGCTGCTCGATCACCTGGACGACCTGGCCGAGGCGCGCCGCGTGCGCGAAGTGTTGCGCGGCTTCTATGGCGTCATCAAGGGCATGGACGCCCACATTCGCTTCGTTATGTTGACCGGTGTGAGTAAATTCAGCAAGGTCGGCGTCTTTTCGGGATTGAACAACCTGGAGGACATCAGCCTGGACACTCGTTTTGCGACCTTGCTCGGCGTGACCGAGGCGGAACTGCTCGACCATGCGACCGGCTATCTGGCGCAAATGGCCGATCAGGAACAGGTTGCCTTCGATGCGCTGCTGGCGCAGGTGCGCAACTGGTACAACGGTTTCTGCTTTGCGGCCGATTGCCAATCGGTCTACAACCCCTTCTCCTTGTGGCTCATGCTCAGCCAGAAGCGATTCGGCAATTTCTGGTTCGACACGGGCACGCCGACCTTCCTGATCAAGTTGATCGAGCAGCGCGGCTACGACGTGCGCGAGCTGGGCAACCTCGACTCAAGCGACCTGGCCTTCAGCGCCTACGAGCTGGATGAGCTGCCGGTGGTGCCGCTGCTCTACCAGACCGGCTACCTGACCATCAAGCGCTACGATCCGACCAGCCGCCTCTATCGCCTGGGCTACCCCAATTACGAAGTCGAGCACGCCTTCCTGACCTACCTGCTGGCTGCGTTCACACCATCTGACATCGGCGCGGCCGGCGCGGAGTTGTGGCGGCTGCGTGAGGCGCTGCAGGCGGCCGATTTCGATCAGGCCTTCGCCATCCTGCGCGCCTTCTTCGCCAGCATCCCCTATGACATCCAGATGCCCCAGGAGCGCTATTACCAGACCGTCTTTTACCTGGTGTTCCGCCTGTTGGGGCTGCAAACCGGCGTGGAGGTGCGCTCCAGTCGGGGTCAGGCCGACGCGATCGTCGAGCTGGCCGAAGGGGTGTTCATCTTCGAGTTCAAGCTGGAAGGAACCCCGGCTGACGCGCTGGCCCAAATCCGGCGGCAAGGCTACGCCGAGCCGTACCTGGGCAACCTCAAGCCGGTCTACCTGATCGGCGTGCGCTTCGACCTGGCTCAGCGCACCATCGCAGGATGGGAAATGGCGCGCAACTGAACAGGTGTCGGTGATCGTCCCCGTCTACAACGACGAGCGATTCCTGACCGGGGCGATCCAGTGTGATCCCTTCGGCCAGCAGGCTGATCATCAATCGTATCGGCCTGCCGCTCAAGCAGGCGGTGCGTGATGACCTGACCCCCGCGACGCCGTCTTCGACGCCCGCAGCGCACGCAGTGTGACCCACGGGTTGGGCTGCTTTTTGGCCCCGAAGTCGGTCCAGGTCTTGCCGGCGTAGTCGTACTCCAACGGCCAGCGCCCCGCGGCATCCTGCTTCGAGTGGATCACATCGAACGCGTGGGCCAGGCGCGGGTCGTGACCGTAACCCAATGCGACCAGCGCTTCGACGTTTTGCAGCAGATCGGTGACGTAAAAAACGGGAAAGCCGAACTTCCACCAGTTGCTGCTGGGCTTCTCGGCCCAGCCATTGGGGTATCCGGCCAGGGCGGGGTCTGTGCCCAGCAGGAAGGCGATCCCGCGGCCGATGGCCCGTTCCATGGCGGGTGTTCGCCTGGCGGCCGGCCAGCGCCCCAGGGCCAGCATCACCTTGACCGCGCCCCAGGCGCACGGCAGCTTGTTGTTCGACCCGCAGGCGAAGTCCGGACCGCATTTGCCCGCGTAGTAGCGGACCGGCGCACTCTTTTCCTCCAGCGGTGCGATCCCCTCGCCGGTGACGCTGCGCGCCAGCCAGTCGAAGGCGGCTTCCAGCCGCGAATCGGCGCAGCCCAGCTCCAGCAGCGCCCAACAGAGGTTGCCCTGCAGGCAATCCGCCGTGCCGGAGGGCGCGCCGTTGACCGAGAACTGACCGCCGGGCGTCAGCGCGTGATCCAGCAGGTAGGCGCAGGCCCGGCCGATGCGCTCATCTTCACTGCTCGCAGCGCCCAACTGCGCCAGCAAGATGACTGCCCAGACGGAGCCGCGATACTTGGGATAGTAACCGGGGCCAGGCTCGGCCCAAAAGCCGGCCGCGTCCATCTGTGCGAGGACGGCGGCAATCGGCCCGGCGCGGTGTGCGGCGCGGCGCGCCTCCGCCAACTGCGGGTCATCGGCCGGCCGATCGAGCAGGTCACGCAGCGCCAGGTAGCGCACGCCCGGCCCATTCTCGGCCAGCAGCCAGGGGAGCGGATCAGCTTTCAGAAGAGTATGCCCGGTCATGGATTGCCTCCGAAGACATCGAATCAAAGCTCCATTCTCGTTGAGTCAACCTATCACGAATTGTAGCACAAGGGTTCACGTTACACCATCCGTGGGTTGTCCGCTAGCCTATGACGCTGTCGTGCTTTTGGCGGCTGCAGGCTGTCTGCACTATAATGTCCCGCACACATCATTGATAGGACCACGCCATGCCTCAGCGCCTCAACTGCAAGCCATACCTTCAAACCCTGGCCGAGATCGCCCGCCGCGGGGACGCGCGGGAGGAGAGCTTCTATCCGGCCTTGAGCGCCCTTTTGACCGCAGCGGCGCAGGCAGCCGGCCGGACCGACACGCATGTCACCACATTGCCCCGGCCCACCGACGCGGGCAATCCTGACTTCCGTATCTGGAATGGCGTTGATCGCATCATCGGTTACATCGAAGCCAAAAAGCCGACCGAGGAGCACCTCGACCTGATCGAAGGGTCGGAGCAGCTTTGTCGCTACCGGGCTACCTTCCCCAACCTGATCCTGACCAACTTCCTGGAGTTTCGCCTCTACCGGGACGGCCAACGGGTGGAATCGGCGCTGCTGGGTCGGCCGGTTGTGCTCAACCAACTGCGCATGGTCCCGCCCGCCGAGAACGCGGGAGCACTGGCCGGTTTACTCGACCGTTTCCTGGACTTTTCGTTGCCCAGGACATTCTCGGCAGAGTCGCTGGCCGTGGAACTAGCCGGCCGCACCCGCTTCCTGCGCGATATCGTGGCGCGGCAGTTGGCCGAAGAGCGGGATGCGCCCGGCCCACTGACCGGCTTCTTCGAAGCGTTCCAGCAGTTCCTCATCGGTGGGCTGACGCCGGAGGATTTCGCCGACCTCTACGCCCAGACGATCACCTATGGCCTCTTCGCCGCGCGCGTGCGATCGCACGAGCCGTTTAGCCGCCGCGCCGCGTTCGACCGCATTCCGCGCACCATCGGCGTGCTGCGCGACCTGTTCCGCTTCATCTCGTTGGGCGACCTGCCGACTGAACTGGCGTGGATCGTGGATGATATTGCCGCAGTGCTCGCCGCGGCCGATGCGCCCGGCATCCTGGCCGCCTACTTCCGGGACGGCAAGGGGAGCGATCCCATCGTCCATTTCTACGAGACCTTCCTGGCTGCATACGACCCCGCGGAGCGGGAGCGCCAGGGCGTCTACTACACGCCGGAGCCGGTCGTCTCCTACATCGTGCGCTCGCTGCACAGCCTGCTGAAAACTGAGTTCGGCAAGGCAGACGGCCTGGCGTCCGACGATGTGACTTTGCTCGACCCGGCAGCGGGCACGATGACCTTTGTGGCCCGCGCAGCGCAAGAGGCGGTGCGGGAGTTCGAGGGCAAGTATGGCGCGGGCGCACGCGAGATGTTCATCCGCAACCACGTGCTGCGCGACTTCTACGCCTTCGAATTGATGATGGCGCCCTACGCGGTGGGCCACCTGAAGATGAGCTTCTTCCTGGAGGAGCTGGGCCACCGCCTGGCCGACGACGAGCGCGTACGCTTCTACCTGACCAACACTCTGGACATGGCGGAACTGGCGCAGAGCCGGCTGCCGGGCTTCTCCGCGCTGGCCGAAGAATCGCGACTGGCCGGCCAGGTCAAACGGCAGACGCCCGTCCTGGTGATCCTGGGCAACCCGCCCTACTCCTATGCTTCGCCCAATCGAAGTGCATGGATTACGGATCAAATCAATGCCTACAAGCAGGTGGATGGTCAGCCGTTGGGCGAGAAAAACCCCAGGGGTCTGCAAGATGACTACGTCAAGTTCCTGCGCTTTGCCCAGTGGAAGGTCGAGCAGGCCGGTCGCGGGGTCGTCGGCATGATCACCAACCACGGCTACCTGGACAACCCAACCTTCCGCGGGATGCGGCAAAGCCTGCTGCGCACTTTCGATGAGATCTACGTGTTGGATCTGCACGGCAATGTGCTCAAACGCGAGCGCGCGCCCGGCGGTGGCGTGGACGAGAACGTCTTCGACATCCGCCAGGGGGTCGCCATTGTCTTCTTCGTCAAGCGCGGTGATCAAAGCAAACGTGAAGCGCACATACATCATGCAGATTTGTGGGGGTTGAGACCCTCAAAATACACCTGGCTGGAAGATCACGACGTCACCAACACGATCTGGCAACAGATCACAAGCGTTTCGCCATTCTACCTCCTCACGCCACGAGATGAGACTGGGTTAGCACCCTATAATGCCTTTACGTCGATTACGGATTTGTTTCCCATCAAAAACGTCGGACTATACACGGCGCGAGATCATCTCACTATTCATTGGGATCAGCAAGAGATCTGGCGGGCTGTCACGACGTTCGTTCAACTGGCCCCCGAACTATCTCGATCTGCTTTCAGGCTGGGTGATGACACATCTGATTGGAAAGTAGCATTAGCGCAGAAGGACTTACTTGATTCAGGTCCTACCCGCGAAAAGGTTCTACCTCTGCTTTACAGGCCCTTTGACATCCGTTACACCTACTACACTGGACGTTCGGGGGGGTTCATCTGTCGACCGCGTGCTGACATTATGCGTCACATATTGGCGCAGGAGAACGTTGCATTAGTGACATGCCGACAACTAGCGAGCTTGCCCTGGTGTCACGCGATGGTGAGCCAGATTGCCACCGACAATTGTGCGGTATCCAACCGCACCCGTGAACGTGGTTACATCTTCCCCCTCTACCTCTACTCCGCCGCCGACCGCCGCGATCTCTTCTCGCACCTGGAGACGGTGGAACGGCATCCCAACCTGAATCCTCAGATCGTCGCGGCGCTGGCCGCCGCGCATGGCCGCGGCCCAACGCCCGAAGCGATCTTCCATTACGTCTACGCGGTGCTCTACGCGCCGACCTACCGCGCCAGGTACGCCGGCTTCCTGCGCCTGGACTTCCCACGCATCCCCCTGACGGCCGACCGGGAGCTTTTCGATGCGCTGGCCGCATTGGGCGGACGCCTGGTCGAATTGCATCTGCTGCGGTCGCCAGAGCTGGATCCGCCGCTGGCCCGCTTCGAGGGCGCGGGCGATGGCCGCGTGGCCAAGGGCAAGGGTCTCCACTACGACCCGGACGCGGGCCGCGTCGCCATCAATGCGGGGCAGCACTTCGCGCCCGTGCCGCCGGAGGTGTGGCAATACCAGGTGGGCGGCTACCAGGTGTGCCACAAGTGGCTGAAGGATCGGGCCGAGCGCCAGCTCTCGCTGGCCGAGGTGCGCACCTACTGTCGCATCGTCACCGCGCTGGCGCGTACGATTGAGGTTCAAAGGGCCATCGATGCGGTCTATGGCGCGGTCGAGGACAGCGCGCTGGCCCGCCTGGCATAGCTGGCAAGTGAAGAGTATTGCTTCGAGAGGCTCCTGCTTGACCTTTTCTTGACCTGTTCACCCTCTTTCTTGTCTCCTCTTTGACGCGCTCCTGAGTACACTGTTGTCATCTTCGACAAATCTCAGGATTTCTTTTTATGCTAGATAACCAACGACTTGATTCGAGTAAGGGCTACACCGTCATCGAGCGCACAGAAGCGCCCATCGCCCCGCAAAGTCCATCTGGGTACGGCTTATCGGCCAACCCCTGCGTAGCATTGACCTGCCGCATCAGACGGTCGGGAAGCTCGTGGGGCTGGCGGTGTTCGCCTCCGACGCGCTTTCCTCCACCGCGTATGCCACCCAGGAGATTCTGATCATCCTGGCGGCGGCCGGTACGATGGCGCTCGGTTATGTCTTTCCCATCGCCATCGCCATCACCGCCCTGCTGGTAATCGTCACTGTGTCCTACGAGCAGACGATTCACGCGTACCCCGGCGGCGGCGGCGCCTACATCGTGGCGCGATAACCTGGGCGAATTACCCGCAGACCGCCGGCGCGGCCCTCCCTCACCGACTACGTTTTGACCGTGGCGGTGTCCGTCTCATCTGGCGTCGCGCAAATTGCCTCTGCGTTTCCAGATCTGTTTCCCTATCGCGTACCGCTCGCAGTGGCCCTGGTCGCTGTTGTCATGTTAATCAATCTACGCGGGGTCAAGGGAATCCGGTGCGACCTTCGCCTTGCCCACCTACTTCTTCATCGTGATGATGTTTGCCACGGTTGGCGTTGGCCTGTTCCGCGCCCTCTCTGGGACGCTGGGAACCGTGAGCAATCCCCCCCATGCGGTGCTGGAAACCGGTTTGGGCGTCGTGACCCCCTTCCTGCTCCTGCATGCCTTCTCCAGCGGCACGGCCGCGCTGACCGGCATCGAGGCGATCTCCAATGGCATCACGGCCTTCCGCGAGCCGCGCAGCCGCAACGCCGGCATCACCTTGATCTGGATGGCGGCCATCCTAGCCACGTTGTTCCTCGCCATCAGCTTCCTCTCGCGCGTCATGGCCGCCGTGCCCTCCGAGGAGGAGACAGTCATCTCGCAGCTGGCCCGGACCGTGTTCAATGGACAAGGCCCTCTCTACCTGGGCCTCATCGCCGCCACCACCCTGATCCTGGTCCTGGCCGCCAACACATCGTTTGCCGACTTCCCGCGGTTGGCTGCCCTTCACGCTGGCGACGGCTTCCTGCCCCGTCAGCTCACCTTGCGAGGCAGTCGGTTGGTTTACTCGTATGGCATCGTGGCCCTTGCACTGGTTGCGAGTCTGCTCATCATTGCGTTCAACGCCAGCGTCACCGCCCTGATCCCGCTCTACGCGATCGGCGTCTTCCTCTCCTTCACGCTGTCGCAGGTTGGCATGGCCCGGCGGTGGTGGAAAGCCGGCCATTTGTCTCCCGGTCAGGATGTGAACGAGCCGGGGTCCGTGCTGCGCTACCAACCGGGCTGGCAGGTCAAGATGGTGATCAATGCCTTCGGCGCCTTTTGCACCGCCGTCGTCGTCATCGTCTTCGCCGTCACCAAATTCAGGGATGGCGCCTGGATCGTCATCTTCCTGACGCCCACCCTGGTCTTCATCTTTTTCCCGCATCCATGCGCACTACAAGCGCCTGGCGAAGCAGCTTTCGCTGGAAAACTACCAACCGCGCGTGCCTTCGTTTCGTCACCGCGTCATCCTTCCCATCGGCGGTGTCCACCAGGGGACCCGAAGCGCTGCACTATGCCCGCATGCTGTCCCATGATTTGACCGCCGTCCATGTCTCCGTGGAGCCGACCGAAACCGAGCGCATCAAGGACAAATGGGCGACCTGGGGTGAAGGAATCCGCCTGGTGGTTCTCGATTCACCCTACCGCGTCATGTACGAACCGCTGCTCGCTTACATCGAAGAAGTGGCCAGCCGGCGCCAGCAGAACGAACGCATCACGATCGTCGTACCCCAGTTCGTACCGAAGCACTGGTGGCATAACCTGCTGCACATGCAGACTGCGACTTTCCTGCGATTTGCGCTGCTGTTCAAGAAGAACATCGTAGTGACCGACGTACCCTACCAGGTCGAGTAGCATAAGCTGCGCTGGGTGTGAATGGATGGTTGGGGTACATCATGGAGGTGTCTCGGTGAGCGATCTCGCGTTCGTGGGCCTTGCACTGGCTTTCTTCGCCGCCAGTTGGGCTTTCGTGTGGATGTGCGAATGGCTGAAGGGAGGTGACGCATGAGCCTGATGGTTGTGGCTGTCGGTCTGATCACGCTGTCGCTGTTGGTCTATCTGTTCGTGGCTCTGTTGAAACCGGAGAAATTCGGATGAGTACTTTGGATTGGCTCTTACCTGTTGTCTATCTGGTTGTCCTGCTGCTGCTCGTCAAGCCGCTGGGCGGGTTCATGGCGCGCTATGGCGGTCAGCGGACGTTTCTTCACCCCGTGCTGGCGCCCGTCGAGCGCATCTCCTATCGCGCCGCGGCGGTAACCCGATGCCGAGATGACCTGGAAGACGTATGCCGTGGCGATGCTGGTCTTCAACCTGCTGGGTCTTCTGGTTGTCTATCTGCTGCAACGGCTCCAGGGTATCCTGCCGTTCAACCCGCAGGGACTCGCGGCGGTGTCGCCCGATTCATCCTTCAACACCGCGGTCAGCTTTGCTACCAACACCAACTGGCAGGGCTACGGCGGCGAAACGACGATGAGCTACCTCACGCAGATGCTGGCGCTGACCGTGCAGAATTTCGTCTCCGCGGCGACGGGCATGGCCGTGCTGATTGCTTTGGCTCGCGGGATTGCCCGTCATACGGCGCAGACGATCGGCAATTTCTGGGTTGATCTGACGCGTTCGACCCTCTACATCCTGCTGCCGCTCTCGATCCTGCTCGCCCTGGTGCTCGTTTCGCAGGGCGTGGTGCAAACCTTCAATCCCTATCAAAAGTGGCCTTGTTGCAGCCCGCGATAGACGCCAATGGCAATATGGTGACGGAACAGGTGCTCGCCGTCGGCCCGGCGGCTTCGCAGGTCGCCATCAAGCAACTGGGCACCAACGGCGGCGGCTTCTTCAACGTCAACTCGGCGCACCCGTTCGAGAATCCCACACCGCTGTCCAACTTCCTGGAGATGCTTGCCATCCTGCTGATACCAGCGGCGCTCTGCTACACCTTCGGCAAGATGGTGGGCGACACGCGCCAGGGCTGGGCCATCCTGGCGGCCATGACTCTCATCTTCGTCGTGCTGGTCGCGGTAGCTGTCTGGGCGGAACAGAGCGGCAACCCGGCGCTCGCTGCCTTGGGCGTTGACCAGGTGCAAAGTGCTGCCAACCCCGGCGGCAACATGGAAGGCAAGGAGGTGCGTTTCGGTGCTGCCAGTTCTGCGCTTTGGGCGACGGCCACAACAGCCGCGTCGAACGGCGCGGTCAACGCGATGCACGACTCCTTCATGCCGTTGGGCGGTCTTGTGGCGATGTGGCTGATGCAGTTAGGTGAGATCATCTACGGCGGCGTCGGCTCCGGGTTGTACGGAATGCTGGCGTTCGTCATCGTCGCGGTGTTCGTCGCCGGGTTGATGGTCGGCCGCACGCCGGAATACCTCGGCAAGAAAATTGAAGCCTACGAAATGAAAATGGCTTGGCTCATCCTCCTGATTCCGATCCTCGCGGCGAAGATAGGCACCGCAGTGGCAGTTCTGGCTCCTGGCGGCATTGCCACCATCTTCAACCCTGGGGCGCATGGTTTCAGCGAGGTGCTCTATGCCTTTTCGTCGGCGGCCGGTAATAACGGCAGCGCCTTCGCCGGCCAGGCGCGAACACGCCGTTCACAACACGGCGCTCGGCATCGTCATGCTGATCTCACGCTACTGGCTGGCGATCCCAGCCCTGGCGATTGCCGGCTCGCTCGTGAGCAAGAAGAAGAGTTCCCGCGGGCGCGGGACGTTGCCCACGCACACGCCGCTCTTCATCGCGTGGCTGATTGGCGTCATCGTGATCGTCGGCGCTAAGCTTCATCCCGGCGCTAGGGACTTGGGCCGATTGTCGAGCATCTCATGGTCTTGGCCGCTAGTAAGATAGGTATTGCAATGACGACCCCAACTCAAGAAACAGACTCCCATGCGGCGTGAGGTGGCGCAACGCCATCCTGGAGTCGTTTGTCAACCTGAATCCCGCGATGGTGCGTAATCCCGTCATGTTCGTGGTGGAAGTGGGCAGCGTACTCGCCACGCTCCTCGGGATACAGGCTGTCTGTTGCGGGAAGCGCCCGCAGCCTTCATCGGCGCCGTCGCGATCTGGCTGTGGTTCACCGTGCTGTTTGCCAACCCTGCTCGAGCCGTGGCCAAGGGGCGCAAGGCCAGCGCCACGCTGCGCCGCACAGACATGGACTCAGGCCAGGAAGCTGTCGCAGGTTGATGCGATCCTCCGTGAGACTCAGGCGGCCACGAACGCGCGACGCCTCCGTCCTTCACTAAATGCGAATCTGTTTCCTCGGCCGCGCGCTGCGATGAACGTCCTGGCCGAGGCCGGCGACACCGTCCCGCCGACGGCGAGGTGATCGCCGGCATTGCCGGCGTGGACGAGAGCGCGATCACCGGTGAGAGCGCCCCGTGATCCGTGAGGCCGGCGGCGACCGCAGCGCAGTCACGGGTGGGACGCGGGCTGCTCAGACTGGCTCGCGGGGTGCGTCAGCGCTGGCCCGGCGAGGGGCTTCCTCGACCGCATGATCAGCCTGGTCGAAGGCGCACGGCGGCAGAAGACGCCCAACGAGATCGCCCTGAACATCCTGCTGGCGGGCTTCACCATCATCTTCCTGGTCGTGTGCGCAACCTGCTGCCTATTCGGTGTAGCGCGTCAGCGCCACGGTCGGGCACGCCGGTCACGATCACTGGTGCTGGTTTGCCCCTGCTGGTCTGCCTCATCCTGCTAACTATCGGCGGCCTGCTCTCGGCCATCGGATCGCCGGATGGACCATTGATCCAGCGCAAGTGATTGCTATGTCGGGCCGCGCCGTGGAAGCGCCGGCGATGTGGACGTGCCTGCTGGACAAGACGGGCACGATCACGCTCGGCAACCGCCAGGCGGTGGCGTTCATCCCGGTGAATGCACCGATCCGCGGCGCTCGCCGAGCGGCGCAACTTCCTCGTTGGCTGACGAGACGCCGGAGGGCGCAGTATCGTCGTGCTGGCAAAGGAACAATTCGACCGCGGCATGCACCGTCGGCGGTAGAATCTGATAGGGTTGGGGGTTGCTTTTCGTCCCCCTTTACTGCGCAGACGCGTATGAGCGGTGTTGACCTTGATGGTACACCGATTCGCAAGGGTCACGCCGCCTGACGCCATGCAAACATTCGGTTCATGAACGGGCGGCGCCTTCCATGACCGGTGAGACCCCTGTTGAAGAGATGCACGCACTGGTGGCACGCCGCTCGTGGTGGGCCGACAATGCCGAGGTTCTCGTTGTCATCCAGTTGGAAGGATATTGTCAAGGGCGGTATGAAGGAGTGTTTTGGGCAACTACGGCGAATCGGTATCAAGATGATTATGATCACCGGCGATAACCCGCTGATTTGTATGCCGCCATCGCCGCCGAGGCAGTCGTTGACGACTTCTTTATCTGGCGAGGCGACGCCCGAAGCCAAAACTCAAGCTTGATACGCCAGTACCAGACCGGCCGCCCGCTGGTGGCCATGACCGGTGACGGCACCAACGATGCGCTTCCGCCTTACCCAGGCCGACGCCTGCAGTGCCGCCATGAACACCGGCACGCAGCTTATGAGCGAGGTTGCCAACATGGTGAATTTTGACTGCAACCCCACCAAGCTGATTGAGATCGTGGAGATCGGGCGGGCAGTTACTGATGACGCGGCGCTTCACCACGTTCAGCATCGCCAACGACGTCC